>CAZPZK010000169.1:0-6629 GCA_964591095.1 uncultured Moraxellaceae bacterium
AGGCGGATGTCGTTAATGAGTTCTTCAACGGTATTCAGGGGCATGGGGAGCTCTCGACTGACGCGGCACGGCACGGGATGCATACAAAATTAACCGCGGATAATAGCACAGGGGCCGGGTCCGCACCCGCCCCCGGCCGGGAAGCCGACAAAAATCTAGCGCTTCAGGTAGCCGTTTTCCGCCAGGAAGGCCAGGCTGATGCCGCCGCCGGAACCTTGCGCGGCCTTCTCGCCCAGCATCAGCCGCTCCAGGTAGCGGGCCAGCACGTCCACTTCGAGGTTGACGCGGACGCCGGGCTGCCAGTCGCCGATATTGGTGTGGTCGGCGGTGTGCGGCACGATGTTCAGGTCAAAAACATCGCCGTCCACCGCATTGACGGTCAGGCTGGTGCCGTCGACGGTGATCGAGCCCTTGTGGGCAATATACTTCGCCAGTTCGGCGGGGGCGCGCACCCGGTATTGCAGAGAACGGGCGTCGCGCTGGAAAGCCACGACTTCGCCGACACCATCGACATGGCCGCTGACAATATGGCCGCCCAGGCGGCTGGTCGGCATCAACGCCTTTTCCAGGTTGACGCGGGTACCGGTCTTCCAGCCGCCCAGCGTGGTGTGGCGCAGGGTCTCATTGGAGACATCGGCGGCATAACCCTGCCCGGTCAGCTCGATGACGGTCAGGCAGATGCCGTTGGTGGCGATGGAATCGCCCAGCTTCACGTCCGCCAGGTCCAGACCGCCGCCGCGGATGACCAGGCGCACGTCGCCATTGCGGGGAATGATCTGCTGGACAACGCCAACCGCTTCGATAATGCCGGTAAACATGGGGGGAAACTCCGGGGATTCAGGCGGCAAGCATACCCAATCCGGGGGGCGGACGACCAGCCTTGGCGGTCATGGCTCACGCCGGGAGAACGCCGTCCCGCTGCAGGAAATGGCGAATGACCGCCGCCAGTGCCGGCGCGCCTTCCAGCAACATGCCGAGATGGCTGCCGGGAATGAGACCGATCTCCGACAAGGGCGCTACGCGACGGAACTGCCCGAGCAAGGACTGCACATCCTCATCGCTGTACATCTGTCGCGCCAGCAGCACCGTGACCCGTCCCGGATACTCCCGCAAGCCGTGGCACTGGCACAACCAGGTGTAGACCTCGGTCAACACGCGATCCCGGGCTTCGGGCCCCAGTCGCTCCAGCGGCTGGTCGCCGGTGCGGCGGCGGATCAGCGACTGGACGTCACTTCCGGCGCAGGCCGCCGTATCCGCATAATCGATCATCGGCGGATCCAGCACAAAGACCTGCGTCACCGTCTTGCCCAGCGCCGTCAGCCGCCGCGCAACTTCATAGGCCATCAGACCGCCGTTGCAGTGGCCGGCCAGGATATAGGGGCCATCGGGACGCTGCGCCAGCATCAGGGAGACATAGCGCTCTGCCATGATATCGGTGGTGGAAGGCGCGGGTTGTCCCTGCAACCCGTTGGGCTGGACGGCAAAGAAAGCCGGCTCCGGGCCGATGAGGCCGGCCAGCCGCCGACAATAAAAGCCGCCGCCGGTAAAGTCGCCGTGGAAGAAGAACAGGGCGTGCGGGCCCTGCCCGGACTGCAATTGCACCACCGTGGTATCGGTCAAGCCGCTGTCGCGGGCCACGGCTGCCGCCAGCCCTTCCAGCGTCGGGCTGCGGAAAAGCAGCGCCAACGGCAGGTCGAGGCCGCTGCGGGCCGACAGCCGCGCCATCATCGCCGCCGCCAGCAGCGAATCCCCGCCCAATTCAAAGAAATTGTCTTCCGGACGGATATTCTTCACTGCCAGCAACTGCTCCCAGATCAGCCTGATGATGATTTCGGCGGCGGTCAACGGCCGTCCGGAAACCTCTTCCTCCGTTTTTTCGCCCAGGTCCAGCGCGGCCAGCCGCTTGCGGTCGACCTTGCCGTTGGGGTTGAGCGGCAGTTCGCTGGCCACCACGAAGAGGTCGGGGATCATGTACGGCGGCAGCCGCTCCGCCAGGAATGACCGCCAGGCGACCGGTGCCTGGCCTGACTCCGGCGCCAGCACCAGAAAGGCGACCAGTTGCTTGGTCAGGCGGCTTTGCCGGGGCACGACCGCCACCTGCCGGACGGCCGGATGCCGTGACAGCTGGAATTCGATTTCCCCCGGCTCGATACGATGACCGCGAATCTTCACCTGGCCATCAATCCGGCCCAGATAATCCAGCGCGCCATCCGCCAGTTGCCGCACCAGGTCGCCGGTACGGTAGAGGCGGCTCCGCGGATCCGGGGAGAAAGGATCCGCCACGAATACCGATGCCGTCAGTTCATCGCGGTTCCAGTAGCCGGCCGCCAGGCCATCGCCGCCCAGATAGAGCTCGCCGGCTTCGCCGACCGGCACACGGCGGCGCTGCTCATCGAGAATTTCAATCCGGGTATGGGCGATGGGCCGGCCGATCGGGACGGAAGCAGCCTCGGGCGGCAAGGAGCGCGGTATGGCGTGGACACAGGCGAAGGTGGTGCATTCCGTCGGCCCATAGCCGTTGTAGAAGCGGGTATCCGGCAGTTGTCGCAGTGCCTTGCGGATATGCGACGGCGACAGGGCTTCACCCCCGACCAGCACATGGGACACAGTGGCCAGCATCCGCGGCGACTCGTCGATCACCACATTGAACAGGCCGGAGGTCAGCCACAGCGCACTGATCCGGTGCTGCTGCAGGACCGCTGCCAGCCGGGGAAGCTCCGGAATCCGGTCGGGGAAGATCACGCACCGGGCGCCATGCAGCAAGGTCCCCCATAATTCGAAGGTGGAAAGGTCAAAGGACACCGGCGACAGCAGCAGGAAGGCATGGTCGGAGCCAAACGGGAAGTAATCCGTCCCCAGCACCAGCCGGGCCACGCCGCGCTGGGGGATCACCACACCCTTGGGGGTTCCGGTGGAGCCGGACGTGTACATGATGTAAGCCACGCTGCCGCCGTCCGCCAGGGGTGACAGGTTGCTGGCATCCTGCCGCATCAGCGTGTCGGCGACTTCATCCAGATAGAGCTGACACACGGTCTTGCCCGGCAATAGGGCAGCCATCGCCCGGGTTGTCAGCAGCAACGCGGCCTGACTGTCCTCCAGCATGAAATTGAGGCGGTCGCGCGGATAGGCCGGGTCCAGCGGCACATAGACCGCCCCCGCCTTGAGAATGGCGAGTATCCCCAGCACCAACGAGGGAGAACGCTCCAGGCAAAACGCCACCCGGTCGCCCGGCCGGACGCCCTCGCGGATCAACAGCCGGGCCAGACGGTTGGCATCGGCATTGAGTTGCTCATAGGTGAGCGTGTTTTTACCAAAGACCAGCGCGACCGCGCGCGGGCTCCTCGCGACCTGCGCCTCGAACAAGACCGCCAGGCCCGAATTCCGGCAATAAGGGATGGAAGGCTCCAAGAGCGCCATGAGCACGGATTCCTGATGACAACAAAAGTACCGGCCGCCGAAACAACCGGGGTTCAGAGATTACAGATGACTGCGGAAGACTAACGCCTATACTACGGACATCACAACACCGATCAGCGACGCTGTCAGGACAGCATCGTCTTGCATGCCCTAATCGAGGATCACATCATGAAGAAACTGCACCTGACCCTGCTGGCGCTCACCGCCCTGCTCTCCGCCCCGCTGGTCCAGGCCGCCGATAACGGCGCCATCGTCGGCGCGGCGGTGGGTGGCGCGGTGGGCGCCGCTGTCGGCCAGCAAATGGACGGCAAGAACGGCGCCATTATCGGTGGCGCCATCGGTGGAGCCACCGGGGCCGCCATCGGAGCCAAGGATGACAAGCGCGCCGCCGACGGCTCCTGGAAGGACCGCCGGGTCGTCGCCCCCGCCCCGGCCCAACCGCCCGCCGTGGTCCATGTCCGTGAAGAACGCCATCATCACGATCACGGCAAGCACAAGGGCCATCGCAAGCACAAATCCAGGCACCACCATGGACATGACCATCACCACCACTGACCGCTAGGCCTCCGGACGCGCCAGGATGCGGATATCCCCTCCCACCTGGCGCACATCCGCGATCCGCAGGCGGTGTTGCCGGTCCATCGTCAGCAGCGGCAGCTCCAGCAGCGGTCGCGCCGCGCTGCCGAGCAGGGTCGGCGCCAGGTACAGCACGAACTCATCGACCAGACCGGCGCCGACAAAGGATCCGGCCAGCGTCGCGCCCGCCTCGACCAGCACCTCATTGGCGCCGAGCGCGGCCAACCGCATCAAGACCTCCCGCAGCGCCCCATCCCGGCCCTCCGCCTCCGGCGGCAGCAGGCGCCACACCGTCGCTCCCCGCGCCTCCAGCGCCCGGACCCCGTCCCCGTCCGCATCCACCGCCGTCACGACAATGACCCGGGTATCGCCGTTCAGCACGGCGGCGGTCAGCGGCAAGCGCAGTTGCGCGTCCAGGATCACCCGCCAGGGCGGTACCGGGTCACCGTAACGCCAGTCCCGCCAGTCGCCGGGCCGCACCGTCAGCGCCGGGTCATCCGCCAGCACGGTGCCGATGCCGGTCACGATGGCGCTGCTCATCGCCCGCCATTTCTGGACGTCGCGGCGGGCTTCCGGTCCGGTGATCCATTTCGATTCGCCGGACGGCATGCCGGTACGGCCATCCAGGCTGCCCGCCATTTTCAGGCGCACCCACGGCAAGCCGCCCGCCATCCGTCGCAGGAAACCGGGATTGAGCGCCTCCGCTTCGTGCTCCAGCACGCCGACCGTGGTGGCAATACCCGCCGCCGCCAGGATGGCCTCCCCCTTTCCCGCCACCAGGGGATTGCTGTCCAGGCCCGCGATGACGACGCGGCCGACCCCGGACGCCACCAGGGCATGCGCGCAGGGCGGCGTGCGGCCAAAGTGGGCGCAGGGCTCCAGCGTGACATAAGCCGTCGCTCCGCGCGCCCGGTCCCCGGCGGCGCGCAAGGCAAACACCTCGGCATGCGGTTGCCCGGCGCGCGGATGGAAGCCTTCGCCGACCAGCGCGCCGTCCTTGACGATCACGCAGCCGACACGGGGATTGGGCTGGGTGGTATAGAGACCTTCGCGCGCCAGGCGCAGGGCGCGGGCCATCCAGGCATGATCATTCACCGGCACGCTCCGGCGCGTTGAGGCGGTCAATCTCGGCCTTGAAGGCCGCCACATCCTTGAAGTCGCGGTACACCGAGGCGAAGCGGACATAGGCCACCTGGTCCAGCCGGCGCAGGGCCTCCATCACCAGTTCGCCGATCAGCCGCGACTTCACCTCGCGCTCGCCGGTGGCGCGCAACTGGTGCAGGATGTGCTGGAGGGCGCTGTCGATCTGCTCAATGCTCACCGGTCGCTTCTGCAGGGCATGCAGCATGCTGCGGCGCAGCTTGTCCTCGTCAAAGGGCACGCGGCTGCCATCGGACTTGATGACGCGCGGCGTCACCAGTTCCGCGGTTTCAAAGGTGGTGAAACGCTCGTTGCAGACCACGCACTCGCGGCGGCGGCGCACCTGTTCGCCCTCGGCCACCAGGCGGGAGTCAATGACCTTGGTGTCCGGAGCATGGCAGAAGGGACAATGCATGATGAAAGGGTATTCCGGTGATGGCGTGACCCCGGATTCTGCCCCGCCGCGACCGCCGGTGACAAGGCGCGGCAGCGGAAATGCCGGCGGCGATCCCGACCGCCTACAGCCCCCAGCGGAAGAAATCCTGGCCTTCCGCCAGATAAGCCCGCGACAGCACCATCTTGTGCACCTCGCTGGCGCCATCCACCAGCCGCGCCTGCCGGGCGTAGCGGTAGATCCACTCGACGATCGTGTCCTTGGAATAGCCGCGCGCGCCCAGTAGCTGGATGGCGGTATCGGCGGCCTTGTGCAGCGTGTCGGCGACATGGATCTTGGCGATGGAGATATCGGTGCGGGCGAAGTCCCCTTGGTCCAATTTCCAGGCCGATTGCATGGTCAGCAGACGGCCGATGTGGATGTCCTTGGCGGCGTCGCCCAGCATCCACTGTACCCCTTCATGCCCGGCCAGCTTCATGCCGAAACTCTGACGGTGCGCCACATAGCCGGCGGCTTCTTCCAGACAGCGCTTGCTGAGGCCCAGCCAGCGCATGCAGTGGGTCAACCGGGCGGTGCCCAGCCGCATCTGCGTCAGCTTCAGGCCGTCGCCGACATTGAGCAGCCGATGCTCATCGGGAATTTCCAGTCCGTCGAAAACGATCTCGCAATGCCCGCCGTGCTCTTCCGGCCCCATGATCGGGATCCGGCGCTCAATGCGCCAGCCCGGCTGCGCGGCGTCAAACAGGAAGGCGGTCAGCCCCTTGCGCTCATCATCGGAAGTACGGGCGAGCAGAATGAAATGCCCGGCTCCTTCTGCGCCGGTGATGAACCACTTGCGGCCGGTAATGACCCAGGTATCGCCGCGCTTCTCGGCCTTGGTATAGGTCAGCGACGGATCGGAACCGCAGCCCTGCGGCTCGGTCATGGCGAAGGCCGAGCGCACCTTGCCGTCGACAATCGGCTGCAGCCAACGCTCCTTCAGCGCCTCGGTCTTCAGCACCTTGTCCAGCACGATCATGTTGCCGTCATCCGGCGGCGCGGCGTTGAACATCACCGGCCCGAAGGGCGAGCGCGCCGCCTCTTCGTAGCAGGCCGCCATGCC
>CAZPZK010000170.1:0-2881 GCA_964591095.1 uncultured Moraxellaceae bacterium
GACGGAACACCCATGACCCCTCCACCAGAGGCATTCGTACACAACACGATAAAGGCGGCAGCGTCCTGATCTGATTACTGTCTATACGTACCTTGAGGGTTTGTGGATCCTGAACGACGCGGCCGGCAACCAAGGCTTCACGGTCGCGGAACGGCCAGGGAAAATCGGTAATGACACGTACGGAAAACGTCAGATCGTTGTCATTGCGCTGAAGTTGTTCGACAGACTTGGTCCGGTAGATCCAGCGCGGCGCAACCTCGGTATCCGCAATCAGGGAAACCAGCGCGGAAAGACTGCTCCTGACCGTGGTCATGGCCTTGAATCCATAGATAGCGCTATCGGGAACCTGATAGGCCCAGATGCGGACACCCTGACGGTCCAGCACCAAACGGGACTGATCAGCTGGCGGCTCGTATGCGACCGCGGCATTCATGACAGCAAATAAAACCAGGAACAGGGAAAAAACACGCATAACAGTGGCGTCACAATTCAGGCAGGCCGGATGATAATCGAAAGGCAATCGCAAAATGCGCCCCGCGACGCCTTTATGGTACCAGTTTTGTAGCAGGCCTCACTGGCCGACGACGGTGTATTTTCGACAATGCCAGCCAACCCATCGCCATCAAACCACCACCCACCGAACCATATTGATGCGCTTCGACCAGCACGTGCGCTCCGATCAGTTCCCTGGTCAGCATGGCGTCACCCGCTATATTCTCAAAATACATCTTGGCAATGGCCAGCATCAACAGCGCGCATCCCGTCAGACGGTCGGCAGGCAGGCCCATCATCCTGATCGCCCCAAGCACGAAGATGCCATGCAGCACGCCTGATAACCCGGCATATATCTGCAAGCCGGGCAACAAGAACCAAATGCCCGCGCTAATCCATAATGGCAGGAGCAGAAATGCCAACAGCCACGACTGCCAGCTCAAAACCCCCTGGAACAAAACACCCAGCAAGATGACCCCCGTCAGATTCAATGCCAGATGTACCAATCCCAAATGGACCCAATGTCCGGTCGACCATCGCCACCATTCGCCTACCTCCAGTCTTGTCCGATCCCAGAGCCAGAGTTCGACCGCATGAATCTGCAGAATCAGGGAGAGCAACATGAGCAGACCCAAAACACCCCATGTTTTTTTTTCCATCCCTGCGTCTCCCATAAAAAAAACCGACCCGGAGGTCGGCTTTCTTGCCAGCGGCGTGCTTACTTCGCGTAGAAGAACAGCGGCACAAAGGCGACCAGCAACAACGCGACCGTCATGATGATCACCGGAAGGATCCAGCGCTCATAACGGTAGTAGAAACTGAGGTGGCGAACTTCGGCATCCGCCGCATCCATCTCCGCTTCTCCCACCACTTGCCGGGTCAACAACTGGTTCAAGGCCACTGGTGGCGACAGGTAGCCCAGTTCAAAGGCCGTCAGCACAATCATCCAGAAGTGGACCGGGTCGATGCCGTTGTTGTAGGCAATCGGCGCAATCGTAGCCGACACCAGAATCACCGCGCCGAAGGGATCCATCACCATGCCGATGAACACCAACAGTCCCAGCAGGATGCTGACCGCGAGCCAGACATTGCCGAAGGACTCGGGCACTGCGTCCATCATGCCGGAACGCTCAATGACGCCGCCGATACTCACCGAGAGGGCCATCAGCATGATCAACGCGCCGATGTGGCCGATCGTATCGTTGGTGGCCTCGCGCACCGCGCCTTCAAAGCCGACACGACGTTCGCGCTGCTCCGCTGTCAGGGTATGAACCGGCTCTCGGCGCACCTTGTCGAACCAGACGACGGCCAGCATGATGATCGGCAGCATCATCGGCGCGGTAAATTCGTCCATCTTGGTGTCCAGCAACTGGCTGTAGATCATCACGACAATTAGGGTAATCACGACATACGGCGAAACCGGCACCAGCGCCCGCGCGGATTGCGGCATGGCGATGGAGGGTGGCGCCAGCTTGAATTTTTCCTTGCTCAGGATCAGGGACATGATCAGGAACAGGGTCGAACTCAGGAAGAAAACATAGGTACCCCAACTGAACAATTGATCAGTCGTGACCTGCTTGTTGAGGGCGGCGATCACCACCACCAGCAGACACGGGCTGAGAACCACGCCCAGAGAGCCGGACATCGCGGTCGCCGCCAGCGCATACTGGCGCCGGGCGCCGGAATTGGCGATTTCACGGTAGACCACGGCGCCGGCCGCAATGACGAAAATCCCCGAGGCGCCGGTATACGCCGTGGGAATGGCTGCGGCGACCAGGATAATGTAGGTCAGCACTTCGGGCGAGAAGCCCCACGGACGGACAATATTCAGGAACAGGTCCACGACCCGGGTTTGCTTCAGCAGCATGCCGGCCCAGAGATAAAGGGACAGGTTCAGGAACACGCCCGACAATTCCATCATCTGGCCGAGATAAATGGCCAGTCCGGAATAATGGCTTTGCCCCAGGAAGGTGAGACCGGCATTCAGCGCCATGAACGCATACAGCGGCACCGACAGCAAGGCCATGCCGATGGATCCTCCCTCCTTGGCGTCAACCGGTGGCTTGAACAACTGCTTGAGACTAATGGCCATCACTATGGTGAAGAATCCCGACCATAGATAATTGACGATCGGATGCTCGATCGGGATACCGGAATCCACCTGCAACTTCCAGTACATCAGCGACGACGCCAGCAGCAGGGCATTGGCCGCCACCATGGCGATCGAGTAGACCTTGAAGTCCATCTTGGTGGATGGCGGGCGCAGCGAGATATGATGCACGCCCAAGGTGGTGGTAGTTGCGGCAATCACCACCATCAGGATGAGGATGATCGATCGGTTTTCGGTGCCAAAGCGGAACACGCCGAAAAAAGCGGTCTCGAAACCACG
>CAZPZK010000170.1:2891-6573 GCA_964591095.1 uncultured Moraxellaceae bacterium
ATACGCTTTCAGCGCCGGTGTAATGTGAGCGCTAATACTCTCATAAGCCTTCATCTTCTCGACGCACAAACCTTGCGCGGTCACGATCGACTGGCGGATGGCCTCGGGGTCGACCGGCTCGTCGGCAAACAGCGAATCAATGTCGCTGGCCGGCGCCGCCTTGGACGCCACCTGCTTCTGCACCTCCGCCTCGATGTCCGGATTGGGATTGCAGTCTGGCTTGACCGGGTCGGCGCGCAGCATGAAGTACTGGATGCCCGTGGCGGGATCCCCGAAGAGTCTCTCGCCCATGCGCAGCAATTGGCCGTGGATCATTTCCCCGGTACCGATCACCAACGTCAGGATGAGCAGCGCAAAAACAGGCAGACTGGAAAACCATTCACTCAGCGAACGGTTCAGAAACACAGGCTTATGATTCATGGTGTCCTGCTTCTTGATGTAGATCTCTCCCGGTATGCGCGAAGGTCCCCCCCTGGCATCCGGCGCCCAAGGCATAACCGTTCCGGTCCTGCCCTTCTTTCAACTACCGCAATCCGCATCCGGCGGAAAAGACTCCCTGAACCACCGAAAAGTGGCTTGCCGACCGCTGCCGGCTTGTCGCCGGAGCAGGGCCGTGCATTTTACCAGAAGACAGCAGGGAGAGTCCTGTGAAAGAATGACAATCCCTTGACGCCGTACTACTCCAGATTTTCGCTGCATTCGCCATTGGACGGATCCAACTGGCAACGCACCCGCTTCAGCAGCGACATCAGCCTTTTATCGTATAAACCTTCCTTGGCCAGATTGATGCGTGACTCGCGCATCATCGCGATATAGCGGGCACGGTCGGCATCCGGGATATGGAACCAATAGCGCGGATCGATATCCTTCTCGTATTTCTTGATGGTTGCGAGGATCCGGTCAAACTGGGAGTTGATATAACTCCGGGAACTCTGGCCAAATCCCGCCGGGAACTTTTCCTGACGAATCACGATCTGCAAGGACGACTGCGCCAGCAGGAAATCCGGGATACCGCCGTTCTTCCCCAAACCCCGATACAACTCCAGGGGGCGGTATGCCGCCGCCGGAGCAAATACAATATCAACCGCCCCATTGTTGAATTTGGGCGCAAAATTGGTGACATCGGAAGGAACCGCCTGCGCGCCTACCTGCTGCAGCAGTTTGGCCTGGGATTTATCATAGTCAAAAAACGCGATTTTCTTACCGGCCAACTTGCCGACTTCATTGATATCGCGGTCATTGACATAAAAATAGATTCCCCCGAACGGCATCACCCCGGCAACCTCATACGCGCCGCTGACCATCAGGCGCGCGGCCTTGGCCGAACTCATCGCGCCGATAGCGAGGCGAAGATGGTCATAGGAGGGAATGGTGCCGATGGACTCCAGACTTCCGGAAAAACTGTTGAAGGGCTTGGTGCGCAGACCCGTGACGACCATGGCGTCACACTGGCCGACACGAAAATCTTCCGCGGCAATCTTTTCCTCGCTGTAGGAGCGGAGACTGAAATCCACCCCCCAGGCACGAGCCGCAATGCGATAGTCCTTCATCAGGTTGAATGTTTCACCATTGGCACCCATCAGATCCCAGACGCAGAGCGACCGCTGGACCGCCGCCGACGCGGCGTGGGTCCAGCACAGGCTGGTGACAACCAACAACAGGTTCAGGACATACCGCATCATGGTCATGCTGTCTCCGTCGGTTTACAGCAGGTCATCAATGGAGATGCCCGTGCTCTCGGCAGACGGCTTGTCATCCCAGAACTTGGTAAATCCACCATCCGGCATGCGCGTTCCGGTTTTTTCCGTCCAGTAACGGTCGGCAATGGTCTGCACCATCAGTCCGCCCATGACATCGAACAAACGGAACTTGGCATTCACCGCCATGTTCGACGAGTTTCCGTAGGTCTTGAGGGCATCACGCAGCAATTCTTCCTTGCCGGTTGCCTGCGCGGAGAGGGCATAAATGGCATGGGCCAGACGCACGCCCTTGCGTTCGCCAACACGGGTGGCATCCTTCATCGTGGTGAACGGATCGGGCTTGCCTTCGCTGGCGCCGGGCAGCAAGGCCCAAACGGCGGCGCGGGTCGCCATCGGGACACCCCACCACTCAGCGTTGTCCAGACAGGTCATGGCGCGATCAACGATGCCGGCGATATCCTTGGGCACGCCCACCGCGCCTTGCGACGCGATATCGTTGACGACCGCCTGCATGCCGGAAGCAAGACCAATCATGTAGACCATTTTTTCAAAATCGGTATGCATGGCGGGGCAGCTTTCGCCCAGCTTGAAGTTGAAGTTCTTTTCGTAGTGCTCCACGAAGCGGCGATAGGCTTCCTGCTGCCGACGGGCGGCCAGCGCCGACCAACGCTTTTGGGCAATACGGGCATCCTGCGCATCCTCGATCAGGTTTGCGCGGGATGAACGCACATAGCGCAACTCGTGTTCCAGCGCACGGTCCTCGGCGCACAGGCCCGCGGACACATACATCAGAACGGCCATCTTGGCCGGATCGGCGCCCATACCCTCGGTGGCCAGAATCAGCGGCGTAATGGCCTCGCCCGAGGCACAGGCCATTTGCGCGTCATCCAACGCCATGATCGGCGGCACAATGTTGTTTTCACTAAATTTGATGGCAATGCTGGCACCCGTCTTCACGACTTGTGAGCACCCGGAAAACAGGACGGTCACACCAATCAGGGAAGCCATGGCGCCAGTACGCAATGCACGCGGAAATTTCATACCCTCTATCTCCTGCCTTGTTGTTATTCAGGTGGGTTTCCTTAGACAAGCAAAGATACCATCAACTGCTATCATCACCAAGCAGTCAACGGCATCATTGGCCAAAGAGTGTTTTCTTATGGTTTCCGGGCCAACCCAGGCAGGGCGGCCCGTTTTTCAACCCAGGATCAGCCTCAAACTTCCTTCATGGAAAGCTTGATGCGGCCGCGCTGGTCGATATCCAGCACACGCACCTTCACCTTTTGGCCTTCCTTGAGGAAGTCACTGACATTCTCCACGCGCTGGGCTGCGATCTGTGAAATGTGCACCAAACCGTCCGTTCCCGGCATGATCGTCACGAATGCTCCGAACTCCACGATGCGGGCGACCGTGCCTTCATAGATGGTGCCGACTTCAACTTCCGCGGTAATGGACTGCACCTTGGCCAGGGCCGCCTGCGTGGCCGCCTTGGTTTCGCCGTAAATACGCACCAGACCGCTGTCTTCGATGTCGATACTGGCCTTGGTTTCCTCACAGATGGCGCGGATGGTGGCGCCGCCCTTGCCGATGACGTCGCGGATCTTGTCCGGATTGATTTGCACCGGGGCGTAGGTAGGAGCATTACCGCTGACTTCCGGACGCGCGGCCGGCAGCACCCGGTTCATTGCCTCAAGGATATGCAACCGACCGGCTTGCGCCTGGCCCAAGGCAATCTCCATGATTTCCTCGGTGATGCCTTCGATCTTGATATCCATCTGCAGGGCGGTAATGCCCTTGGCGCTACCGGCAACCTTGAAATCCATGTCGCCGAGATGGTCTTCGTCGCCCAGGATATCGGACAGCACGGCGAAGCGGTCGCCCTCCTTGACCAAGCCCATGGCGATACCGGACACCGGGGAACGGACAGGTTCTCCAGCATCCATCAGCGCAAGTGAAGCGCCGCAGACCGCAGCCATGGTAGA
>CAZPZK010000171.1:0-5967 GCA_964591095.1 uncultured Moraxellaceae bacterium
CACAAGCTGGGTGCCCGCATTCGCTCCGTGGACAAGTTGATCTTTGCCAATCGCCGCGGAATCAAGGTCGCGGAAATGAGTTCAATGAAGCTCGCCGTGGATATGAGCCAGGGGCGCGCGCGAATCATTGAGGAAGCGCAAGTGCTGGATCGGGCTCTGGAGTCCGTCATTGGTAATTTGAGACAGTTGAGCGAACAGCAAGGTAAGCAGGGCAGTTGATAGTGGATGGAATCAATGAGGCCGGCTGGCTGTCGTCAGCCAGCCGTTGTCCTTCTCCCAATTTCAATGAACGCCCCGATAGCGGTTATATCCGCCTGATCGTGGTTCACGGCATCAGTTTGCCACCTGGCCAGTTTGGCGGCCCCTACATCGAGCAATTCTTTACCAACACATTGAATTCCCGGCAGCATCCGTATTTCGAGACGATTGCCCATTTGCAGGTTTCCGCGCATCTGTTGATCCGTCGCGATGGTCAAGTAGTGCAGTTCGTGCCTTTTGGAAGACGGGCCTGGCATGCGGGCAAATCCAGTTATCTTGGGCGCGAAAATTGCAATGACTTTTCCATAGGGATTGAGCTGGAAGGGACGGATGATGAACCCTATGAAGAGGTCCAGTATCAAACACTGGCAGACGTAATTCGGGTGTTGCAGCAATATTATCCAGATACCAGGGGACATGTGGTTGGTCATTCCGATATCGCTCCGGGGAGAAAGACGGATCCAGGACAGGCCTTTTCGTGGCCTAGGCTTGAGTCACTCCTTGCCCAAAGCGTGACTGATTGTAAAGGTAGTGCCCAAGGAGAACCGGCGTGAGTGTGATGTGGATCGTCTTGCTGATTTTACTCCTGCTGGCTGGGCGGGAATTGGTCAGCCCCGGCTTGAAGGAGCTGGTCGTTCGTCCGGTGCGACTGGCTTTGGAAATTGTTCTTCGGATGGGGGGGCAGGCGCATCAGCCCGCCTTGTTGCTGTTGCTGGTGCTGATCGCCGGCCCTTTGATTCTGGCATCTTTGCTGCTGAATTCATTGGGAAATGATGGAGCAGCCAATTTCTGGCATTTCGTCTTTTCACTTGTGATGACATTTCCTGTATTCGTGGATCGTCGGATTCCATCGGTCATGGACCATTACCGCAAGCAGTGGCTTGATGCGGCCGTCATGGAGGGTATGAAGGACCGGGTGGCTCAAGCGCGTGGCGAGTTGTTGCTGTCGGCGCTTCAGGAGTTGTTCAGCCCGCTATTTTGGCTGATCTTGCTTGGACCGATGGGAGCCGTCTTTTATTACTTGGTTCGTTGTTGTGATGAGCAAGAGGTGGCTCCGGATGTCGCCGTCGCCGCCAGGCGCTTGCGTGGCGCGTTGGACTGGTTACCTTCCCGCGCCCTGGCCATTTCTTTTGCGCTGGCGGGAGATTTTATTTCCGTTTGGAAATACCTGCAGTTGTCTTTTGTTGAGGCCCGTTCGGGGATTGCGGCATTCATCGCAGAGGCCGGGGTTCTGGCGGAGCATAGCCTTCTTGACCAGAATCTGGACTCCCCCGTCGACATGGTACGGCACCTCGCGCATTTTGAATCGCTCTGTTTTCGCGCTCTGGGTCTTTGGGTTGTGGTGATGGTTCTGCACGCCTTGCTGCCCTGATCGGGCGTGGCGTTAATGGCCCCTGTCTGCGTTGCGTTGCAGCAGACCTGAGGTTATAAACACAGGACTCGCACAACCAGGAACCGGGCATGGCCAGCAACCGCTTTTATAATGACAGCGATCCTGTCGAAACTGAAGAATGGCTTGAGGCCTTTGCCTCTTTGGTGGAAAGGGAAGGGCCGGAACGCGCGGCCTTTATCCTTCGCAATCTCAATGCCCAAGCCCAGCGGCATGGTGTTAACCTTTCCCGAATCAACACCCCCTATGTCAATACCATTCCCCTGGAGGAGCATCCGCCCTTGCCGGGGGATCCTTACATGGAGCGCCGAATCCGGTCATTGATCCGCTGGAATGCCTTGGCCATGGTCATGCGGGCGAATGACAACGAGGATGAACTGGGAGGGCATATCGCAACCTTTGCATCGAGTGCGACACTTTATGATGTGGGGTTCAATCATTTTTTCAGGGCGCCAGGTCCTGATTTTGGCGGCGATCTGATTTATTACCAGGGGCACTCGGCACCCGGCATCTATGCGCGCTCGTATCTGGAGGGCCGCATCTCCGAAGAGCAACTTGAAGGTTTCCGGCGGGAGGTCGGCGGTCGGGGACTGTCAAGCTATCCCCACCCGTGGTTGATGCCTGATTATTGGCAATTCCCGACTGTCTCCATGGGGCTTGGACCAATCCAGGCGATTTATCAGGCACACGTTATGCAGTATCTGGTCAATCGGGAGTTGATGCCTGACCAGGGCCGCAAGGTATGGGCTTTTCTGGGCGATGGTGAAATGGACGAGCCGGAGTCACTGGGTGCCATTGCCCTGGCCGGTCGGGAAAAGCTGGATAATCTGATCTTTGTCATCAATTGCAACCTGCAGCGTCTGGACGGCCCAGTGCGCGGGAATGGCAAGATTATCCAGGAGCTGGAGTCGGTTTTCCGTGGCGCGGGCTGGAATGTCATCAAGGTCATCTGGGGAAGAAAGTGGGATCCCCTGCTGGCACAGGACCGTAACGGTGCCTTGCGGCAGCGCATGGAAGAATGCGTGGACGGCGAATATCAGGCGTTCAAGACGCATGGCGGCGCCTATACCCGCGAACATTTCTTTGGTCGGTATCCCGAGTTGCGGGACATGGTAGCCAATCTGACCGATGAGGAAATCTACCAATTGAACCGGGGCGGTCATGATCCCTATAAGGTTTACGCCGCTTACGCCCGCGCGATGTCGCACAAGGGGCAGCCTACCGTGATCCTCGCCAAGACCGTCAAGGGCTATGGCACCGGCATGGCTGAAGGGGTGAACAAGTCGCACCAGATCAAGAAGCTGGATCTTGAGTCGCTAAAGGGGTTCCGGGATCGGTTTGATATGCCGTTCACGGATGAGGAGTTGGTCAAGGTTCCGTTCTACCGACCCACGGACCAGAGCCCTGAGTTGCGTTATATGCACGAACGCCGGCAACGCTTGGGAGGATATCTGCCTGTTCGCTTGCCGGGGAGCCAGGTGTTGCCAGTGCCGGAGCTGGATGCATTCGCGCAAGTGTTGCAGGGTTCGGACCGGGCCATTTCAACCACCATGGCCTTTGTACGGGTCCTGAATGTGCTGGTGAAAATGCCGGTTCTGGGAGAACGGGTGGTACCCATCGTGCCCGATGAGGCCCGTACCTTTGGCATGGAGGGCATGTTCCGCCAACTGGGAATTTATTCCCATGTCGGTCAGCTCTATACGCCGGAAGACTCGGATCAGATGATGTTCTACAAGGAGGATAAAAAGGGCCGCATCCTGGAGGAAGGTATCAATGAGGCCGGTGCGATGAGCGCCTGGATGGCGGCCGGTACCAGTTACAGCATGAATGATCTGCCGATGCTGCCCTTCTACATTTTTTATTCCATGTTTGGATTCCAGCGGATTGGCGACCTCGCGTGGGCGGCTGGCGATATCCAGGCACAGGGGTTTCTGGTAGGCGCCACCAGTGGCCGGACCACGTTGAATGGCGAGGGGCTGCAGCATCAGGATGGCCACTCCCACCTGTTGGCCAGCACCATTCCCAATTGCGTCGCCTATGACCCATGCTATGCCTATGAGCTGGCAGTGATTATCCAGGACGGCTTGCGCCGGATGTATCAGGAGAACGAGCGTGTTTTCTACTATCTGACGACGATGAATGAAAACTATCCCCACCCCGCCATGCCGGCCGGTGCGGAAGAGGGCATTCGACGCGGTTTGTACCTGCTGCGTCCGGCCACGCAGGGGCATAGCCATGAAGTGCAATTGTTGGGCGCCGGGGCGATTCTGCGCGAAGTCGAGTCGGCGGCTGAATTATTGTTCAATGTGTATGGAATCCGGGCCTCGGTCTGGAGCGTGACCAGTTTCAATGAGTTGCGCAAGGAGGCGCTGGCTTGTGAGCACTGGAATCATCTGCACCCGCTGGAAGAGCCGCGTGTCCCCTGGGTCACGCGCCAGATGCGCGGGGTACGGGGCGCCATCGTGGCGGCCAGTGATTACATGCGCATCGTCGCCGAACAGATTCGTCCCTTCCTGCCTTCCGGCATGCCCTATGTGACCCTTGGCACGGATGGCTTCGGTCGTTCGGACAGCCGTGAGCGCCTGCGAACCCATTTCCAGGTCAATCGCTACTTTATCGCGATCGCTGCCTTGAATGCCCTGGCGGATGACGGTGTGATTGGTCGGACGCTGGTGCAGGATGCCATCGAGCGCTTCGGAATCGATGCCGAAAAACCCTTTGCACCGCAAGTCTGATCGGGAGAGCTGCCATGTTGCAAGTTGTGAAGGCTCCCGATCTGGGGACGGATCGCGCCGAAGTTATTGAAATCCTGGTCAAGGCCGGGCAAACCATTGCCAAGGAAACCTCGCTGGCCGTGCTGGAGTCCGCCAAGGCAACCATGGAGGTTCCTTCGCCGGTTGACGGAGTGATCGTCAGGGTCTTGATCAATACCGGAGCCCCCCTGCAGGAAGGGTGTCCGATGTTTGAGGTGGAGGTAGGGGAGTCGGCCCGCATCGAGGTTCCTGCGCCAGTGCCGCCCACCGTGAATACCGAGCCCGTGCCCCCGGCGCCAGCAGCCCCGATCATGGGACAGATGCTGTTGCAGGATGTGCTGACGCCGGATCTGGGGACGGACAGTGCCGAAGTGATCGAGTTGTTGGTGCAGCCCGGTCAGAATATCCTGCGTGATACCCCCGTCCTTGTGCTGGAGTCGGCAAAGGCCAGCATGGAAGTCCCATCGCCGGTGGCGGGCGTGGTGCGTGAAATCGCTGTTCGAGTCGGCGACAAGGTCATGGAAGGACGGCTGTTGTTGCGTGTTGAAACGGAAGCGCCGGCTTCCCGCCCCCTGTTCATGACCGTTGCGGAGGATGAGCCTGCCGCGCCGGTGGCGGACACCCTGTCACCCGTCCCGAATCCTGTGGTCGCCATCACCCCGTCGGTGGCTGCGGTCGATAGCAATCCGCCATTGGCGACTCGCGTGCATTGCGGTCCGGCGGTGCGCCGTCTGGCCCGTGAACTGGGTGTTGATCTGGGAAGGGTGCAAGCCACCGGCCCCAAGGGCCGCATTCTCAAGGAAGATGTTCATGGTTGGGTCAGGCAATCCCTCTCCGCGCCGCCGCCGTCAACCAAGCCGCCTGTCGTTGAGGCCGCCACCGCCGGTTTGCCGCCCTTACCGGATATCGACTTTACGCGTTGGGGGGAGGTCGAGGTTCAGCCCTTGTCGCGCATTCAGGCCTTGTCCGCGCGGAACCTCCATCGGGCCTGGTTGCACATACCCCATGTGACCCAATTTGATGAGGCCGACATCACCGCGCTAGAGGAGTTCCGCAAGGCACAAAAGGATGTCATGAAAAAGCAGGGCGTCAACCTGACGGTTCTGGCGTTTCTGGTCAAGGCATGTGCCCATGTTCTGCAGGAGTTTCCCCGGTTTAATTCATCACTGGGTCAGGATGGGCAGTCGCTGGTCCTGAAGCGGTATATCCACATCGGCGTGGCGGTGGACACTCCATCCGGATTGGTCGTCCCGGTCATTCGCGACGCGGATAGCAAGTCGGTGCGCCAGATTGCGCTGGAAATGGCGGATCTTTCGGCGCGCGCCCGCGACAAGAAATTAACCCCGGCCGAGATGCAGGGAGGTACGTTCAGTATTTCCTCACTGGGCGGCATCGGCGGTACGGCATTCACGCCGATCGTCAACTGGCCGGAGGTGGCCATTCTTGGGGTTTCCCGTTCGGTCCTGAAGCCGGTATGGGCGGGAGCAGCCTTTGAGCCGCGCTTGTTGCTGCCATTATCCCTGTCATACGACCATCGTGTCATTGATGGCGCGGATGCCGCGCGTT
>CAZPZK010000171.1:5979-6567 GCA_964591095.1 uncultured Moraxellaceae bacterium
CTGGCCGATATCCGTATGTTGCTGCTCTCGGAGGGTGGAATAATGGGGTTAAGGGTGGGGATGATTGGGCTGGTGTTGTCTCTGGCAGGGTTAACGGGCTGTGCGCTCTTCCAGTCTCCAGCCGGCGGGAGCGGCGTGGAGCGTGTCATGGTGCTGACGCCACCGACGCTGGGTACCCCGCCTTCCCCCCCGCAAACGCGAGTGGAGGCGGGAGACCGGCAGTTTATCGTGCAAGCGACGGCGCCGACCCTGGGGCTGGATAATCGCCCCAAGGTGATACCGGCGATGCTGGAAAACACCCGTTGGGAATTGCGCCGGCTGGACCAGACGGGTGTTCCGGCAGTACCGGTAGCACAACAGGCCTATATCCGTCTGTCGCAGGGGCGCGTGGACGGTTTTACCGGTTGCAACCTTTTCAATGGGGATTTCAAAAGGGAGCTCAATAACCGTCTGATTTTCCTGGTGATCCGTGGTTCCGTAAAGAAATGCCCCGGTCTGGAGGGGCAGGAGCGGGATCTGGTTCGCGCCTTGCAGCAAGTGCGCAACTGGCAACTGACTCCGGATCAGCAGTTGCAGTTCATGGATCAG
>CAZPZK010000172.1:0-6562 GCA_964591095.1 uncultured Moraxellaceae bacterium
GGGCAAGGAGTCGGAGGATATCAAGGCGGTGATCGGAAAGCTGGCGGGCGGTGATCGTCGTATCCTGCTGCTGCTGGATGAAGTACAGGCGCTGGCGACTCCGAGTCAAACGCAGTTTGTCGCCGCCCTGCGCACCGCGCTGGATATGCACAAGGATACCGTGAAGGTCATTTTCACCGGATCGTCTCGCGAAGGCTTGCGCCGTATGTTTTCCCAGGCCAGTGCGCCGTTTTTTCACTTTGGACAAAACCTGATATTCCCTCCTTTTGAGCGGGATTTCACAGATCATCTTGCCGAAGCGTTTGCATTGAGCACGCAACGCCAACTCGACAAGGATGAACTGTGGCAGGCGTTTCTGGAAATAGGGCGTGTTCCGCAGTTGGCCCGTTCGCTGGTGGAGCGCCTGGCCTTGAATCCGGGCCTGGCGATTGCCGAGGCCAAGGAAAGCCTTGTACGTGAGATCAACACCAGTCGGGACTATGCGACGGATTGGGGTAAGTGCAGCGCCCTGGAGCAATTGTTGTTGATGGCGATTTGCGACGGTGATGCCGAATTGTATGGTGCCGAGCACCGCGATGCGCTGGCAAAGGCTTTGGGCATAGAGGGGGTTCCAGTGTCTTCCGTGCAATCGGCATTGCGTTCGCTTTCGCGGCGTTCCCTGATTTTCAGGCAGGAAGGCGGGAACGGTTACGAAATTGAAGACCCGATGTTCCGGGAATGGCTGATGGCTGAAAAGTTGACCGGAGCATGACCGAATAGCCGCGCCTACTCCGACGGGAGGAAGACCGGGAAACCGCGTCACGCTGGAGTCCCTGCGCCAGCAGAACGAAAAAGCCCCAGACAAGTCCGAGGCTTTAACCCCGCAGCAAGTTCGCAACAATCGCGATGAGCTGAATAACGGGGCATATGAAAATGTACTCTCCCGCACCAATCTCGTAAACACGTTCGGCGAGGAGTTTTACCAGACCCTCATGAGGCTTGAACCTTGCAGTTACACTTCCACATTCAAAGGGGTTGGCTGTTACACCCGCCCGTTACAGCGAAGGCACCATTTTTTGGCAGCGCAAAATTCCTTTTTTATGGACTCAAGGAAATCAGGAACTGACCCCCACCCCCCCAGCCTTCCCCGTTTGTTCCCTGATTTGTTCCCGTTCCCGGCATGTTCCCTACTTGAATCATTGCACCGCAATGGATACAGACGTTATTGCGCGTTCTGCATTATCCGCGGTACGGCATTCATCAACGGACCAGAATCCGCGCTTGATTTCCCAGGCAGTGGGCCATGGCCTGGCCCAGCGCCGACCAGCCTTGTACAAAATCCCCGGCCCCGCGAAAGGTTTCATCCAGTACCGCCTGTCGGGCGCCGGGCAGGGCGACCTGCCGTAGCAGCGCTTCACTGGAACCGGGTTCACGCACCAGACAGGTCACTCGCTGTCGTTGCAGGCGGGTTTTCATCAACAGCAGATGCTTTGCGCCGGGCCGGATTTCGGGAGAGGCGCTGAGGCTGCCGGCAAAGCGCAGGCCGAGGCTGCTTTCCAGATACTGATAGGCATCGTGGTATGCCGCATAGTCACGATGGGGGAGGGCGGCCAGACGTTGTTGCAACGGCAGCCATGCCTGGCGCAGGCGCACGGCGAAACGTTCGGCATTGGCCTGGTAACGGTTGGCCTGCTCCGGGTGTTGACGACCCAGGCGTCCGGCAATGGCGTGGGCCATGAGGATGGCGTTTTCCGGATCCAGCCAGAGGTGGGAGTCGAGGGAAGCGGGCAGGGGCGCGCCATCCTCCAGTCGGCGCAGGGGGAGGCGCTTCAGGTCCGGCAGGCTGCTGAGGGTGAGGACATTCGTCTTGGCATTAAGCAGGCTTTCCAGGAAGCGTTCGTGCGTCGGTCCCACCCGGATGACCAACTCGGCGCGTTGCAACCGCAGGCGGTCCGAGGGACGCAGGCTGTAGTCATGCGCGCTGACGCCGTCCGGCAGCAATTGACCGGGCTGGCCGAGGCCGTCGGTGACGGCGGCGGCAATCAGCGTCAATGGCTTGATCGTGGCGATGATCTCGGCGCGGCCCAGGGAAGAGATCGCCGCCAGCAACAGGGCGGCCAGGATTTTCAACATGCGGGAACAAGCATCCGTGTGCTAGAATCGGGATGTTATATTGTTGCATTTAATCCCCGGATAACCAAGCCATGAAACCGGACGCCTTTGCTCCGCATGCCCATGAACACTGCATTGTCGACGCCCTGCATGCGGCGGAGGACCTGTGCTCTTCGCGCGGCGTGCGCCTGACGGACATCCGGCGCCGGGTGCTGGAACTGGTCTGGGAAAGCCATCAGCCGCTCGGCGCGTATGGCATCCTCGACCGCTTGACCGCCGAAGGGCACAAACCGGCGCCGCCGACAGTCTATCGGGCACTGGATTTCCTGCTGGAACAGGGACTGGTGCATCGCATTGCCTCGCTCAACGCCTACATGGGATGCGCTGATCCCGCCCATCAGCACCTGGCCTGTTTTTTCCTCTGTGAAAGCTGCGGCAATGCCGAGGAACTGGAGGACAGCCGGGCGCTGATGCAGGCGCTGCAAGCCAGCGCCGGCAAGCGCGGTTTCCGTATCCGCCAGCCGTTGCTGGAGATTGGCGGCCTGTGCCGCGCCTGCCGCGATGGCGGGGAGGCCGCCGGTGCCTGAAACGCTGCTCGAACTCAGCCGGATCGACTGGCGGCGGCAAGGTCGCCAGATCCTCAATCAGGTGGATCTGAAGGTGCAGCGTGGCGAAATTGTCACGCTGATCGGCCCCAATGGCGCCGGCAAGTCGACGTTGGTGCGGATAGCCGTCGGTTTGCTGGCGCCGGACTCCGGGGAATGCCGCCGCCTGCCGGGGATGCGCATCGGCTATGTGCCACAGGCCATGACGCTGGAAGCGTCGCTGCCGCTGACAGTCGAGGGCTTCATGCGGTTGCAGGCGCGCAAGCCGGCGCGGGATGCCGTGCGCGCGGCCCTGGCCGAAACCGGGATTGCCGACCTGCATACCCGTTCGGTGCATGCCCTGTCCGGTGGGGAATGGCAGCGGGTGCTGCTGGCGCGCGCATTGTTGCAGAAACCCGACCTGCTGGTGCTGGACGAGCCGATGCAAGGTGTTGACCTGACCGGGCAGGAAGAACTCTACCGGTTGATGGCGGAACTGCCGAAACGCTATGGCTGCGGCATTCTGATGGTGTCGCACGACCTGCATCTGGTCATGGCGGCCACCGACCGCGTTGTCTGCCTGAACGGCCATGTCTGTTGCGCCGGGCTGCCGGAGTCGGTCAGCAGTCATCCCGAGTACCTGCGCCTGTTCGGCTGGCAGGGCAGTCAGGGTCTGGCGGTCTACAGTCATCATCACGACCATGCCCATGACGTGCATGGCTGCATCACCCATGCTTCGCCGGCCGATGCGGCCGCCAACCGCGCATGACAGGGGAAGACTGATGTGGGAAATCCTGTGGCCGGCCTGGCTGGGCGGTTCGCTGGCGGCGCTGATGGCGGCGCCGTTGGGCTGCCTGCTGGTCTGGCGCCGTCTGTCCTTTTTTGGCGACAGCCTGGCGCATGCCACCCTGTTGGGTGTCGGGTTGTCGCTGTTCCTGCAGATTCCGGTCTGGGGCGGCATCCTGGCCATGTGTGTGTTGCTGGCGCTGGCGCTGGCGGGATTGCTCGGGCGATCGCGGCTGCCTTCGGATGCCTTGCTGACCCTGATGTCCGCCACCACGCTCAGCGCCGGTCTGGTGGCCATCCGCCTCAACCCCGGCGCGCCGGTGGACCTGCAAGCCTATCTGTTTGGCGACTTGCTGGCGCTGACGCCCGCCGAATTGCCGTTGCTCGCCGGGGGAACGGCCGTGGTGCTGGCCGGCGTCATCCGGCTGTGGCGGCCGCTGGTGCTGGCGACGGTGGATGAGCGGCTGGCGGCGGTGGAAGGCATCCCGGTGGTGCGCTTGCGCATCCTGCTGCTGTTGCTGCTGGCGCTGGCGGTCACGCTGGCGATGAAGGTAGCCGGCAGTTTGCTGATCACGGCGCTGCTGGTGATACCGCCGCTGGTGGCGCGACCGTTGTCGCGGCAGCCGGCGACGATGGCGCTGCTGGCGGCGGCGGCGGGCGTTCTGGCGGTCTCGGGAGGACTGCTGGGCAGTATCTGGTGGGATACGCCGGTGGGACCGGGCATCGTGCTGGCGGCGACCCTGCTGTTTGCCGTGGTGCAACTGTTGCAGCCCGGTCGCCGGCAGGATTGATCCGGCGTCCCGACGGGCAATCTTCCCGGCTTCCGGCTGGTCAATATCCGGCTAAAATGATAAAACGGTCACAGTTGTGTTTGTTATTAGCCCCTAGTCCTTTGGGGATATCCGTTTGCCGGGACCGGTTGAGGCCGATGCCTGTTTCCGGCTGAGCCATGCAAGGTTTTGATTCAACATGACCACACCCTCGTCACTGGCGGCAGAGCTGTCCGTTCCGGAAAAAAAGCTTGACCGGCTCTCCCAGGTAGCCCATTCCCGCGCCGCCCTGCAGGCTTGGGTCGACAACCTGCCGATCATGAACACGGCGGAAACCGGCAAGAAGCTCTACCAGACGCTGGGTGAGCTGGCGATGCTGAACATTGACGAGGATGACCGTTACGAACTGGTGGAAATTCTGGAGCCGGCGGTCACCAACCTGATCCGCGCGCTTAGCCGCAACCTGCAAAACCAGCCGGTCAGGCTGCCGCATCCGGCGCGCCGCGCCGCGGTGTTGAGCACGGCGCTGCACGCGCAACTGGCGCTCAATTACAAGGTGGTGGCGGTCGCCACGCTACAGCGCCTTCAGGAAGGCCGCCTCGGTTTCATGAACCTGGGCAAGCGCGGCCTGCAGCAACTGGCCGCCAGCGCCATCCAGCGCAACCTGAGCGAACTGGGCCGCCTGATGCGTCATGCCGCCTTGCTCTACCTGCCGGTCCCGGACACAGCCTGGCTCGACATTCATACCTTGTTCCGCCATGCCTGGAACCATGACCTGATTGATCTGGGCGTGCGCGACCGTCATTTGCAGCGTGGCGCCGAAACCACGGTGCGTGAAAGCTACCTGCGCTTGCTGCTGCTGGGCGCCAGCCAGGCCAACAAGCTGCGACCCTCGGAAATCGAGGCGCTGTACGCCGAAAGCGAGGAATGGGCGCGCCTGCTGCAACTGGAAACCTCGCCGGCCCAGGCGCTGCTGGTGTGCAATGCCGAGGACCTGCCGCCGCAGTTCCGGCACCGCGCCGCGCCGCGTCCCGGCAGCTGGTTTGTGCGCAGCGAGCCCCTGGTGCAGCGCTTGCAGAGCCTGAAGTCGGCGCCGGGCCAACTGCCGATCAGCTTGCTGGGTCATCTGGAAGCTCTCTGGCGCCGGGGACGTGAACGCATGTTTGAGCGCCGTCCGGTGGACAAGCCGGTGCTGGTGTCGTTGGGTCTGTCCTCGGCGCATTATTTTCTGGCGGGGCAGCGCGAGTTCCGGGTGGTGGTCAAGGGCAACGAGGAACATCAGGCGGCGTCGCAGCCAGCCTACCTGTTCGGCCTGGAGGAGGAGTCGGTACCGGTGGAACAGCCTGATGCCTGGCAGATTTCCTATGCCACTGTCACCACCATTGAAGAGGAAGAGGAACGCGAGCCCGCCGAGAACAAGGGATCGGCCGTCGAGTATGTGCCTTATCAGGTTCAGGCCTTCAATGCCTCGCCCGGCGGCTATGGCGTGCGCTGGACGGGAGCGACGCCGGTCGGCCTGCGTCCGGGGGAAGCCATCGCGATCAGCGAAGAGCGCGGACGGGGCTGGAATGTCGGCTTGCTGCACTGGGTGCGGGTCACCAGCGACCAGGTGGTGGAGGCGGGACTGGAATTGCTGTCCGCGCAGGCCAAGCCCTGCGGAGTCTGCCGCATCCGCAACCAGCGCGAGGACAGTGATTACCTGCGCGGATTCCTTATTCCGGAAATGAAGTCGATTGACCAGCCGGCGACGCTGGTGACCGCCGGAACCATCTTTGCCGAAGGGTGCGAAGTCAAGCTCAGCCTGGCCGGACAAACCGTGCTGGCGCGCTTGACACGGTTGGTGCTGGTGACGCCCAGCATCCACCAGTATGAATTCGCCATCCACAATCCCGCTCAACCGGCAGCGCCCGCGGATCATGATTCGACCCTGGAATCGAATATCGACGCCATGTGGGAACAGCTGAACTCCTGACGCTTCAGGCGGGCCGGCGCGCCTGCTCGCGATACTGGCGGGGAGTGAATCCGCTCCACTTGCGAAAGGCCCGCGTGAAGTTGGCCGGATCGCTGTAGCCCAGGCGCAACGCCACCTGTTCCACGCTCAGGGCGGAATTTTCCAGCAGCCGCATGGCGTCGCGTTTGCGGGCTTCATCCAGCACGGTCTGGTAGGTGGTGCCCTGCTGTTGCAGGCGTCGTTTCAAGGTCCGCGACGACATGAACAGTTTTTCCGCCGCCGTTTCCAGATTGGGGTAGACTCCCGAACCCGCCGCAAACAACGAGCGCAGCCGCAGCGCCAGATTCTCCGCGCCTTCTTCCAACAAGGCCATGTCGCGT
>CAZPZK010000173.1:0-6559 GCA_964591095.1 uncultured Moraxellaceae bacterium
CCCGGTGCTCTATGACGCGGATCGGGGGGAAATGTGGCGCGGGTCCGATCTGGTGCGGCTGACCGCGACCGAGGCGGCGCTGATGCGGATACTTGCGGCCCGGGCGGGTGAGGCGGTGGGCCGCGTGCAATTGGTCGATGAATGGAAAGCGCCGCTGGCAACCGCATTCCTCGCGCCCTATATGACCGTGCTGCGCCAGTTTCTGGCTGAGGAACGCCGACAGGGCAAGATGATCTATCCCCCGCCCGCCGAATATTTCAACGCGCTCAATACCACTCCGTTGTCCCGGGTCAAGGTGGTCATTCTTGGTCAGGATCCCTATCACGGCGCCGGTCAGGCCCACGGTCTCTGTTTTTCCGTGCGCAAGGGAGTGCAGCCACCGCCTTCCCTGCGCAATGTGTTCCGTGAAATCCAGATGGATCTCGGCATCCCACCGGCGCGTCATGGGGAACTGACGCATTGGGCCGAGCAGGGCGTCCTGCTGCTCAACAGCGTGCTGACGGTGGAAGCCGGCCAGCCCGCCTCTCATCAAGGACGAGGCTGGGAACAGTTTACCGATGAAGTGGTACGTGTGCTCAATGAGCAGTCCGAGCCCCTGGTCTTTATGCTGTGGGGCAGTTATGCCCAGCGCAAGGGACAGATGATTGACGCCGAAAAACATCTGGTGCTGAAGGCGGCGCATCCTTCGCCGATGGCGGCCAATCGTGGTGGTTTCTTCGGATGCCGACATTTCTCCCAGGCCAATGCCTGGCTGCAAAAGCATGGGCGCGATCCCATTGACTGGGCGTTGCCGGAATGAATACAGCAGACAGCCCAGTGCTTTTTAGTGAGTTGCCAGCCGCTCAGGGCAAGGTGCTGGGCGTTGCCTGCCTCAACAGTGAGCGCAGTCTGCACTCGCTGAATATTCCCATGATCCGTCTGTTGTATACCCAACTCCGGACTTGGGCCAGTGATGACCGCATTGCGGCAGTCTTTCTGCATGCCGTGGGTGAAAAAGCCTTTTGTGCCGGTGGTGATGTCAAATCCATCTGCCTGGCGGTTCGCGCCAACGGAATCGAGGATACCACCGCGCTTGAATTGTTTTCGCGGGAATATCGGCTGGATTTCCTGATCCATGATTATCCCAAGCCCTTGATCGTCTGGGGGACGGGCTTTGTCATGGGCGGCGGCATCGGCCTGATGTGCGGGGCCTCCCATCGCGTGATCACCGAAACCTCGCGACTGGCCATGCCCGAAATTTCGATTGGCTTGTATCCCGATGTCGGCGGGTCCTGGTTGCTGGGCAACCTGGGAACGGTCGGTCTATTTCTGGGTATGACCGGCGCCGTCGTGCAACCGGCGGACGCCCTGCGTTTCAGATTGGCCGATCATGCCATTGCGGCGGCGCGTCGTCCGGAGGTTATGGCCGAACTGGTCCGTCTTCCGTGGTCGGCTGACTGCGATGAGCATGAAGCCCAGGTGACCGGGTTACTGTCTTCCCTCGCGCTCGACCCGTTGCCTGCCGGTCTTTGGGAGTCGGCGGCGGACGAACTGGAGCCGCGGTTGGCGGATACGGCGCTGGAAGCCTGCTATCAGGCATTATGCCGCCCCAGTGGGCATCCCTGGCTCGACAAGGCGGCCCGTACCCTGCGCGCGGGGTCGCCGACCAGCGCCGCCCTGATCCACCGGCAATGGCAAAACGGTCAGCGCCAGACATTGGCGGATACCTTCCGGCAGGAATTGGTGCTTTCGGTGCAGTGTGCCCGTCATCCCGATTTTATTGAGGGCGTTCGCGCGTTGCTGGTTGACAAGGATCAGTCGCCGTCCTGGCAGCCTTCCACCCTGGCCGACGTCGACACGGCTTGGCTGGACGGACATTACGCGGCGCCTTGGGTTGGCGGCCATCCTCTTGCGGATATTGAAAACTGGCGGAGTTGATCATGTCGTTTTACGCAGACCGAATTTTTCCGCATGTGCTGGATCTGGCCACGCGACCGTTCTGGCCGCAGCGCAAGGAAGTCATTGCCGAGGCAAGCGGGCGGGTGCTGGAAATCGGCATCGGAACCGGGACCAATCTGGTGCATTATGGCGCGGATGTCACCGAGGTGGTCGGTATTGAACCGGATGCCGCGATGCTGGAGCGCGCGCGGCAGACTGCCTCCGGTCTTGGCTTGCGCATGCCATTGACGCTGGAGGTGGGTGACGCCCAGGCCCTGCATTACCCGGATGAAAGTTTTGATACCGTGCTCATGTGTCTCGTGTTATGCACCATTCCGGACCCGCTGCGGGCTTTGCGGGAAGCCCGTCGCGTCTTGCGGCCGGGCGGGCGGGTCGTTTTCCTGGAACATGTGCGTTCGCCGGACCCGGCGGTCGCCAGGTGGCAGGACCGCCTGACGCCGGTCTGGAAGGTCATGGCCTGCGGTTGCCACCTCAACCGGGATACCGCCGCCTTGTTCCGGGAAGCGGATCTCCGCTTTCAGCGCATCCGTCGTTACGAGCATCCCAAGGTGGTTCGACTCGGCGGCAGTTTAATACAGGGCATTGCCATCCGCTGACGGCCTTGCCGGATCATCGCGCTTATTCGCGGACGGTAACGGAATAGGGCAGGGGCAGGAGGGCCAGTTCCTGCGAACTGTTCGCCAGTCTCAGTCCGGATAGCTGGTCGTGGCGCGCAATCGCGAGGAGTTCAACCTGACCATTACCGGCCTCGGCGGCAAGGACGATATGCCCGGCTGTCTGTCCATCCGCGTTCACCAGAGGGGCATTGACCGGCGGCACTTCCGTCGCGGCTACCGCAAAGCGATGCGCCCACTGTTTGAGTTTGCCCCGGAAGTAAAGCCGGGCGATGATTTCCTGCCCGGTATAACAACCCTTGTTGTAACTGATGCCATTCAGCTCCTGCAGATTCAGTTCCTGCGGCTGGAATTGTTCCGCGCCGGCGGCCAGCACCTGACATTCGCCGGCCCGGATTTGGGCCAGCCGCCAGGCATTCAACGTGCCGATGGGCAGCCGGGAAGACAGGTCCCCCCAAACGGCGGCCAGGGACTCCGCCTTCATCAGCAACAAGAACCGTCCGCTACCCGGCAAGCGGATGATGGCGGCATCCTCCACCGACATCACGTCATCCGTGCTGGCCGGGCAGTTTCCAAATTGCCGGCGGATTTCGGCCTCCGCTTCCTCGCCGATCATGCCGAACACGGCCACATCCGGCAGGCTGAT
Organism: uncultured Moraxellaceae bacterium; assembly: GCA_964591095.1. GTDB lineage: Bacteria > Pseudomonadota > Gammaproteobacteria > Pseudomonadales > Moraxellaceae > Fluviicoccus. The sequence continues at coordinate 3,199 of CAZPZK010000173.1, forward strand.
CTGCGCCTTGGAGAAAATAATGTATTTTTGCAGGGTGGTCCGCGCGCTTTCCCTGAGAGCCTGATCCATGACCAGCAGGTAACTGTCGAGCCAGTTCACCGCCCGGAAGCTGAGGGTGGCGCGCCCCTTCAGATTGCACAGACAGCCCAGTCGGGATGTTCCGGGCGTGACCTCGCGGAAATCCGCGGTACTCTGACCTTGCAGGAATTTCTCACTGTCCGGTCCCTGGATGCTCAGTACGGACTCGTGTGGCAACGGCACCAGCAAAACCGGAGCATGCGCAACCGGTGCGGGTATCGGCAGGGTGGACCAGATGTCGAACATGCTGAGGACCTCGGATTCAATCGGGATGAATTATTGCGCGCAAGTACTGCGAAAAATTGGGGACGGTCAGGGGAATTGCAAGCTTTCAGGGTAGAATAATCAATCGTTTGGAGAAAATGAATGACCACACGCGAATTGACCACCGAGGAACGCAAGCTGTTTTGGCATGCCCGTCGCGGATTGAAAGAGCTGGATGTCTTCTTTGAGCCGTTCATGCGGGACCATTATCTGCAATTGTCCGCCAATGAGCAGCAAATGGTATTCAAGTTGATGGCCTGCGAAGACCCGGATCTGTTGTCCTGGATGATGGGTTATGAAACGCCAGTCGACACGGATATCGCCCATATTATCGGAGTGATCCATGAGCGCGTGGGACCTCGCTAGCCCGGTCAGGCCCTCCCGCATCCATCAAGGGGTGAATGCCTTCTTCCATGTTTTGGCCATGGCCGCGATCATGGTCGCGGAATTACCGATGGGCGTTCGCGCGGGATTCCTGGCGCTGATACTTGGGCTATGGATACTGGTCTTGCTTCGCGGACGCCGGCATGGCGGACAGCAAGTGTCGGAGCTGGCCTGGGCCGAGGCTGAATCGTATCCGGTGGTCATCCTTGCCAGTGGCCAGCGATTGCGCGTGCGTTGGCAAAGGGTAGCCGTCTGGCGCTGGCTGGTGGTGCTGGATATGCGGGCGGTGGATGTCGACTGGCGTGACACCTTGCTGTTGTGGCCGGACTCCATGCAGACGCAGGTTTTCCGGCGACTGCGGGTCAGATTGTTGCTGGACCGGGATGGGCCGGAACTTCCGGTTTCTCAACGGTAAAAAGCGGGGGAGTCAGAACGGTGTCCCGAACTTCCGGCGCGAGGTCGGGATAGTCCAGCGTGTAGTGCAAGCCGCGGGACTCATGGCGAGCCAGTGCCGAGCGGATGATCAGCTCTCCCACCAGCACCAGATTGCGCAGTTCCAGCAGGTTGCCTGAGATACGGTAGTTGCTGTAATACTCCTGGATTTCGCTTTTGAGCAATTCGATGCGATGCAGGGCGCGCTCCAGCCGCTTGTTGGTGCGGACGATGCCGACATAGTCCCACATGAAGCGCCGCAGTTCCTCCCAGTTGTGAAGGATCACCACGTCTTCATCCGGATCGCGCACCAGCGATTCATCCCAGGTTGGGCATTCCGGCGACGGCGGCGTAGCTTCCATCTTGGATTCGATATCCCGCGCCGCGCCCATGGCAAAGACAAAGCACTCCAGCAGTGAATTGCTGGCCATGCGGTTGGCGCCATGCAAGCCGGTAAAAGATGTTTCGCCAATGGCATAGAGGTTGCCGACATCGGTTTCCCCCTGCAGGTTGACGACCACGCCGCCGCAAGTGTAGTGGGCGGCGGGGACCACCGGAATCATATCGGTGGTGATGTCAATCCCGAACTCCTTGAGCCGGTCATACAGGGTGGGGAAATGCTGGATGACAAAATCCGCTGGTTTATGGGTAATGTCGAGGTAGACGCAGCGGATGCCCAGACGCTTCATTTCGTAATCGATGGCGCGCGCAACGATATCGCGTGGCGCCAACTCGGCTCGGGCGTCGAAGCGCGGCATGAAGCGCTCGCCATCCGGCAGTCGCAAGTAGGCGCCTTCGCCGCGCATGGCTTCCGTAATCAGGAAAGAGCGGGCTTCAGGATGAAAGAGACACGTCGGATGGAACTGGTTGAATTCCATGTTGCCGACACGGCATCCGGCACGCCAGGCCATGGCAATGCCGTCACCGGTGGCGATATCCGGATTGCTGGTATAAAGATAGGCTTTGCTGGCCCCGCCACAGGCGAGAATCACAAACCTGGCGTTGAAGGTTTCCACCCGGCCGGTGGTTTTGTTGAGCACATAGGCCCCGGCCACGCGATTAGGGCCGGGTTTTCCCAGCTTGGCGGTGGTGATGACATCGACCGCCACCCGGTTTTCGAGCAGCGCGACATGACGTGACTCCTTCACGCGGCTGACCAGCGTGGTGGAAATCGCATAGCCGGTAGCGTCGGCGGCATGAATGATGCGGCGATGCGAATGACCGCCTTCTCGGGTCAAGTGCAACTGGTCGGCTTCATACAGCGTGAAGCGGACCCCTTGGCTGATCAGCCAGCGGATGGCATCCGGTCCGTTCTCAACGGTATAGGCTACGGCATCGGTGTGGCACAGTCCGGCGCCCGCAATTAGCGTGTCCTGCACATGGCTGTCGGTGGAGTCCGTCTCATCCAGTACCGCCGCCACGCCGCCCTGTGCATAATAGGTACTGGCTTCGGTCAGTTCCGCCTTGGAAAGCACGGCGACTTTAAGGGAATCCGGGAGCTTGAGCGCCAGGGTCAAACCGGCGGCGCCACTGCCGACGATCAGTACGTCATAATCAAAATGGTTCATGGACTGGTCAATGTCTTGTCATGAAAAAGTCTTGCCGAGAGTATAGGGCAAGCAGATGCTAGGTCATAGCGTCAAGGGGGACAATGTCCCGGCGATCCATGCGTGGCAATCAGGAGAAAGCGCTAATGCTTGAAGAGTCTGGAGTCGTCGTGGCGGTCGCCTCGGGGGACAGGGTATGGGTCGAAACCCGACGCCAGGGGCCGTGCGGGGGCTGTGGCGAGGGTGTTTCCTGCGGTTCGGGTTTGCTTGCCGGGCCTGTCAGGGATAATCCGCGAATTCTGGCCCGGCATGATGGCATGACGCTGGCCGTGGGTGATACCGTGCTGCTGGGCATGGATGAGGGCATTCTCTGGCAAGGAATGTTGCGACTGTATCTGTCTCCCTTGCTGTTGATGGCGATACTGGGCTTGTCCGGTCAGGCGCTGGCGGGGGAGCCGGGAGCGGTCATAGGCGCGCTTGCCGGCCTGGCCGCCGGGCTGGGCTGGGCACGAGATCGATCAAGTGCACAACTCGCGGACAAATATTTACCGATTGTCATGAAAAAAACCGCTCCTTAACAAAAGCGGCATGGCGAAGCTGTTCTTGACCCGATACCGTTTGCGGGTCACAAATCGTTTGCCGGAAAGGGTAAAACA
>CAZPZK010000174.1:0-6554 GCA_964591095.1 uncultured Moraxellaceae bacterium
TACGGGCATTGTCGCCGCTTAACATTCAAACTGCGAGGGTTTTTACACAGTCTGTAACAGGTGCCTTTTTGTTTCCGATTCATTTTGTTTTCCCGATCCGCGTCGACAGGCCGGGCAGGGAGGTGGCGGCCATCAGGCGGCTTCGCGAACCGGTGTCTTGCTGTCGGCAGGGGCGGCGGCTTCGCGCTGCCATTCCGGCGGCATCCACAGGTGCTTCAGGCGGGCCAGCAGTCCGCCGCGCTGGCCCATGTCGCGGAACATGTCGGCATATTCATGCGTCCACGCTACGAACAGGTTGTTGGTGTTGACCGGACGGGTAATGCCATAGCGGATGGGCTCGTCGGCCTTTTCTTCGACAAAGGTGCCAAACAGGCGGTCGAAAATGATGAACACACCACCATAGTTGGTGTCGATGTAGCCGGTGTTGCTGGCATGGTGCACGCGGTGATGGTTGGGCGTGTTGAAGACGAATTCGATGGCCGGGTGCAGCTTGGTGACCAGCGTGGTGTGGATGAAGAACTGGTAGACCAGCGACAGCGCGAAGCACACGCCAATCCACACCGGGTTGAAGCCGATGAAGGCCAGCGGCACGTAGAAAATCCAGCCACCGTTGAAAATGTTGGTGGCGTTCTGGCGCATCGCGGTCGAAAAGTTCATGCGTTCCGAGGAGTGGTGGGTGACATGGGCACACCACAGCCAGCGCACACGGTGCGAAGCACGGTGGAACCAGTAGAAGACGAAATCGGTGAGCACCCAGAGCAGCAGGCCGGTCGCCCAGGTCAGCTCGATGTCCATCACGCGATGATGGTAGGCAAAGGCGTACAGCGGGAAGGCGATGATGCCGGCAAACAGCAATTCGGTGACCTGATAGCCCGCGCCCAGCATGAAGTTGCGGACCGCTTCGCCGGTGTCCATGCGCACCGGATCATTCTTGATGCGCAGGTATTCCCACAGGGCCACGCCGATGAAGAAGGGCGTGGCCACCACGAAAATCATCTGGCGTTCGTCCAGCGCGAGCCAGGGAGCCACGAGGGCCCACAGTTCGGCCAGGCCACTGTCGGTCCAGACGTTGGTGATCATGTCGATGAGGCGCATGGCGGGTCCCCTCTGTGAGTGGTGTCCGGTAATAAGACCGGGTTGTCGATGGGGACATTCTTCCGCGCCTGAGCGGATTTATATTGACTAATGGTGTCTTAAAATTGACTATCCATGCCATAGCAGCAAAGGGATGACGGGAAGGAGGGAGATATGGCCAGTATTATCCGGGTGACCGGTGCCTGGACCCAGTTGCTGGCCGACTGGCTGGACAGTGAGCATCTCCCGGCACCGGATATCCGCGGCGCGCTGGCACGTTGGGCCGCAGACGACATTGTGCCCATCCCCGTATGGCGTGAGCTGCTGATGCGGGCGACAGCCTTGCGCCCCCAGTTGCGTGCCCCGGGGTTGGCGATCGGCGCCATGGTGCAGCCGCGTCATGTCGGCGTAATGGGCTATGTGGTTCTGGCCAGCACCAACCTGGGTGAGGCGATGCTGGCCTATCAGCGTTACGAGCGCCTGTTCTATGGTGCCGATCTGGCCGAAGTGAGCATGGATGGCCGTGATGTCGAAATCCGCTGGAAGCGCAGCAGTGCCGACATGGGGCAACTGGTGGATTCGGTGGGCATTGCCTCGCTCATTTCCTTCCTGCGCCGGCAAGTGGAAAATCCGCCCCCTCCGTCATTGATCACCTTTATCCATCCGGCGCCCGCTGAGGCGGCGGAAGTGGCTGCCTACGAAGCCTTTTTCGGGTGCCCGGTACTGTTTGGCGATACCTATACGCGGGTGCGCTTCCCGCTGGCCTATCTCACCATTCCCATGCCGCACAGCGATCCGGGCTTGAGGGCGCTGCTGGACCGCCAGGCGCAGGCCCTGTTGCTGGCCTTGCCGGATTCGGATGCGTTTGACCGTGCCTTGCAGCAAGTGATGCTGCGCCTGTTGCCGGAAAACAGCGCCACCCTGCAACGGGCGGCAGATGCCCTGCATGTGTCCGTGCGCACCTTGCAGCGACGCCTTGATGCCCGTGAGCTGACCTGGCAGCAGTTGCTTGACCGGACACGCGAGCAGTTGGCGCGTCAGTATCTTGCCGATCGTTCGTTGACACTGGGTGACATCGCGCTGTTGCTGGGGTTTTCGGAACAGAGTGCTTTCAATCGCGCGTTCCGCCGCTGGACCGGACAAACGCCGGCCCGGATCCGGCGGCAGCTGGCATCCTGATGGCGGTCTCCGGCAGCCGGAGATGACCTGCCCGGTCATAGAGTGGCCTGTGCTGTTTTGCTACGTTGACGCACGATTGAGGTGATCAGGGAGCATCCCGTGCAGTTGTCCGGAAAAACGGTTCTTGTGGTGGGCGCATCAAGCGGCATTGGCCGGCAGGTGGTATTGGCGCTCAGTCATCGGGGCAACAACCTGGTCATTACGGCGCGCAGGAAAAACCTGCTCGACGCGCTGGCGGCCGAGGTACGCGCCAACGGCAGTGAATGTCTGGCGGTGGCATCGGATGCGCTGGATGAGGAGGGTGCGGCGGCGGTGGTGTCAGAAGCGGTTGCCCGCTTTGGCCGCATTGATGTCGCGCTGCTCAATGTGGGCGATGGACCGGCATTCAACATGGCTACCACCACGGCAGCGGCAGTCAAGAAGAACATGCAGGTCAATTACGATTCGATGGTGAATTATCTGGTGCCTGTCATTCAGCAGATGAAGCGGCAGCGGAGCGGCCTGATTGCCCACACCAATTCGCTGGCAGGCTTTCTCGGATTGCCGATGCAGGGGCCGTATTCGGCGGCCAAAGCGGCCGGCAGGATATTGCTGGACAGCTGTCGCATCGAGTTGTCGTCATTCAACATCCGGGTAGTCTCGCTCTATCCCGGTTTTGTGGCGACGGACCGTATTGCCGGGGACGGGATTCCCCATCCTTTCCAGATCCCGGTGGAGAAAGCTGCCGACCACATTGTCAGGGGCATGGAAGCCGAATCGGCCGATGTCATGTTTCCCCTGTCATTAAAGCTGCTCATCAAGCTGGCGCTGATCCTGCCCAAGCCGGTGGTTGGTGTTCTGCTCAGGAAAATGATTCCCGACGACTACTGAGTTCCTGCCCGTTACCACGGTGGGGGTCGCCATCAATTGATCGGCGAGATTCATCCCGGCATGAGCTTCCCTGCTACCCTGATGTCGATGAAGATGTGGGTTCGGGGTTTCTCGTTGCCGGAAGGAGGGGAGCATGACGCGATCGGTGTTTGGACAGGGACGGGTGGCCCGTGCCGCTGTCGTGGCGATTGTGGTGTGCTCTCTTGTTGCCGGATGTGTCAGTGCACCGGTGGTTCCGCAGACCCGGCACCAGGCAAATCTGGGGCGCGTGGCGGTGGTAGCAGGAAGCCGCGCCCCGGACATCAGCTTCAAGGGCTTTGTTCATGGCAAGGGTGAGGCGGCTCTGGCCGGGGGAGGGGTAACGTTTCTCACGTGTTCGGCCGGCCTCGCTTCTGGCATGGGGGGATGCGCGGGCCCGTTCTGTGGTGCCGTCGTCATCCTGTGGCTGGGGGTGTGTGGCGTTGCCGGTACTGTCGGTACGGTGGTGGGCGAGGTTTCCGCGCCGAAGAAAAAGGAGGTTCGTGCGGCAGAAACGACGATGAGATCAGCGCTGGATGCCCGAGTCATTCAGGAGTCGTTGACGCATCAGGTGATTGCCGCGGCCGGCGATGACAGCGGTCTGGTTGCGTTGACAATGGAACGTGAGGCGGAAGGGGTCCGGGATTATCGTCCGCTCGCGGATGCCGGTATTCAGACGGTACTCGAGGTGACGCTGGTCAAGGTGGGAACAGAAGGCGGGGGAATCTGCCTGACGCTGGGCATCAGCCGCGAGCGCCTGCGGCAGGTCTGCGACCAGCTCAACCGCGACGAACCGCTGCCCGCCGCGCTGGGCGATCGCGACGCCCGGCGCGAGCGCATGTTCCACATCTGGCACACCGAGGCGACGCAGCGGCTGCTGGTGCGCATCGTTGACAGCTTCCTCAGTCAGGACGACGACCGCGACCTGGTACTGAACCTGGGCGTCACCGAACTGCTGTCGCGCATGCTGCGCCAGCAGGGGCGGCAGTTCCTGCTGGCCTGCGCCGCCACCGACCCCACCCGCCATGCCCTCACCGCCGTGTTGCGTCATATCGACGACCACCTCGACCAGCCGCTGGAAATCGACCAGCTGTGCCGCATCGCCTGCATGTCGCGCAGCAAGTTTTACGAGCAGTTCCGCGCGGCGGTCGGCTGCGGGGCGATGGAATACATTCAGCAGCGGCGGCTGGAACGGGCGCGCGAATGGCTGGCGGCGGGGCGCGGGGTGACCGAGGTCTGCTATGCGGTCGGCTACGTGAATCCCAGCCACTTTACGCGGCGGTTCCATCAGCAGTACGGGATGTCGCCCAAAGCTTATGGGCAGGGACGGCGCTAGGCCCGTCCCATTTCAGGAGGACCTGGGCTTCCTGCTGAAGAAGGGCGCGGCGGTGGCGCGCGGGCAGATGAAGGCGCAAAGCACGGCTACCTTTGGCAGGATGATCCCGGCGCTCAGCGACGCCGAATTGAAGGCGCTGGCGGATTATTTGCGGCAGCGGATGCTGACGGCCTGAAAATTGCAAAACATCACCCTTGGCGTTGCTTTCACTCCAGGGTCCGATTTCATGGCGCATTCCCCCACCCTACTGGCGAATCACTTCCTCCCGGCACCGGACGCCTCGCTTCCTCCCGCGCTGGCCGCGCTGCTGAAGCAGGCCCAGAGCGCCGATGCCGTGGAGCAGGCGGCCGGATTCGGCCGCTGGTGGCTGGACGTGCGCAGCGGTCAGCTGCTGTTGTCGAGCGGCGCGGGACGCCTGCTGGATGTGCCGTCCGGCTGGCATTCGCGACTTGATCAGGCCCTGACCCGTGTGCTGGCGGAAGACCGCGCCCGGTTGCCCGCCGTGCTTCAAGGTGAGGCGGAAAGCGCCGGGGAATGCGAATGCCGCATCATTCATGTGCTGGAGGGCCTGCGCTGGGTGCGCTTTACCCCCTTGCCGCCGACGCCGTCGCTGCCCGGACTGAAAACCGGCGTGCTGGTGGATGTGACCCAGGCCCGCCACGCGCAGATGCGCGAGCATTTCAGCCTGGAGTCCAGCCGCCTGCTGGTGGGCGCGAACTCGCTGGGCAAGGCCATTACCAAGGTGATCCAGCTGGTGTGCGAGAACCTGGGCTGGGAATGGGGCGCGTACTGGGCGCTGGAGCCGCACCCGATGGGCGCGCACCAACTGGCCCGCGAATATTACTGGCATGCCCCGGAACACCCGATGGGCGTATTCTCCCGTGAAAGCCGCTCGCTGCGCATGCGGCCGGGGGAGGGGCTGATCGGCAACGTCTGGCGCACCGCCCGGCCCGCCTGGGTCGAAGACATGGCCAACGACCGCCACTTCCTGCGCCGCGAAGGCGCGCGCGCCTGCGGCCTGCAATCCGGCTACGCCTTCCCGGTGTCGTACATGACCGCCGACGGCCGCCGCCACAGTCCCGGCGTCATGGAATTCTTCAGCCAGCACGCCCGCCAGCGCGAGGCGCAGCTGCCCGCGCTGGCGGGCGTGATCGGCGCGCTGGTGGCGCAGGCGGTGCAGCGCATGGAGCAGCAGGAAAGCATCCGCAAGCTGTCGCAGGTGGATGACCTGACCGGCCTGTACAACCGTAACCGTTTCCACCAGATCCTCGACGCCGCCTGCCTCAGCGCCACCGCCAACGGCGCGCCGTTCGGGGTGCTGTTCATCGACCTCGACCGCTTCAAGCCGATCAACGACGCCTTCGGCCATGATGCCGGCAACGCCGTGCTGCGGGAATTCGCGCAGCGGCTGCAACAGCTGGTTCCGGAGGGCGGCGCGGTGGGTCGGCTGGGCGGGGACGAGTTCGCGATGGTAACCGGCCCCGCCGAATCGGCGTCGGTGCTGAAACGGCTGGCGGAACGGGTGTTGCGCGCCGCCGTCACTCCGTTCTGGTTTGGCGACCAGGAATTGACGGTATCGGCCAGCGTCGGCATCAGCCTCTTTCCCGACAACGGCTGGACCGGCGCGGAACTGATGCGCAGCGCCGATGCCGCCATGTACCGCAGCAAGCAGGGCGGCCGCAACGCCCTCAATTTTGTCTCCGACCGCGCCGCCGCCGACCTCGCCGAGCAGCAGTCCTCGCTGGCGCAGCAACTGACGATGGAAGCCGAGCTGCACCATGCGCTGATCAAGGGCGAGTTCTTTCTGGAGTACCAGCCGCTGTTCGATTTCGCGCGCTCGGGGCAGCGCCTGGCGGCGGTGGAGGCGCTGATCCGCTGGCGGCGCGGCAACGGCGAGCGGGTGCCGCCGGAGGTGTTCATTCCCATTGCTGAACAGAGCCGGTTGATTCTGCAGATCGGCCGCTGGGTGATGGAGCAGGCCTGCGGCGATCTGGCCTTGCTGCAGCGCGCCGGTTTCCCCGATTTGCAGGTCAGCATCAACCTGGCCGCGCCGGAATTCGTCAACGCCCGGCTCCCG
>CAZPZK010000175.1:0-6540 GCA_964591095.1 uncultured Moraxellaceae bacterium
TCATTCTGCAACTGCTGGAAATCACCCCGGCCCTGAAGGCCCTCGAAGGCGTGGCGATGGAACTGGATGACTGCGCCTTCCCGCTGCTGGCCGGCATCGTCATGACCGATGATCCCATGGTTGCCTTCAAGGATGCCGACTATGCCCTGCTGGTCGGCGCCCGTCCGCGCGGCCCCGGCATGGAGCGCAAGGACCTGCTGGAAGCCAACGCCGCCATCTTCTCCGTGCAAGGCAAGGCCATCAATGCCGTCGCCAGCCGCGGTATCAAGGTGCTGGTCGTCGGCAACCCGGCCAACACCAACTCCCTGATCGCCCAACGCAATGCGCCGGACATCAACCCGCGCCAGTTCACCGCCATGACCCGCCTGGATCACAACCGCGCCATGGCCCAACTGGCCCAGAAGACCGGCAAGACCATCAACGACGTCAAGAACATGACAATCTGGGGCAACCACTCCTCCACCCAATACCCCGACGTCTCCAAGACCACCGTTGACGGCCAGGCGGCTGAAAGCCTGATCGACAACGACTGGTATGTCAACGAGTACATCCCGAACGTGCAACAGCGCGGCGCGGCCATCATCAAGGCCCGTGGTGCTTCTTCCGCCGCTTCCGCCGCCAACGCCGCCGTTGACCACATGCGCTCCTGGGCGCTGGGTACCCCGGAAGGCGACTGGGTTTCGATGGGCGTGTACTCCGACGGTTCCTATGGCATCGACAAGGGCCTGATCTACTCCTTCCCCTGCGTCTGCAAGAACGGCGACTGGGAAATCGTTCAGGGCTTGGAAGTTTCCGAATTCTCCCGCGCCCGCATGCAGGCCACCGAGAAGGAACTGCAGGAAGAACGTGACGCCGTGAAGCACCTGCTGCCGTAATCTGGCTACAGGCTGCAAAAAAAACCCGCTTCGGCGGGTTTTTTCATTCGAGCAGCCTTGATGCTGAAGGCCCTTCATGGCCAGTCTAACGGCGCGGAATCACCGTCATGGCCTTGGGAGGCTTGCTGCGAGCCGCTTCATACAAAGGCAATACCGTCGACATTCGACCCTGTAACTCATCAATCCGCTGTACCCCCGAAGGGTGAGTGCTCAGGAAAGCCGGTGGCGCACCTTTACTGGCCGAACCCATTTTTTGCCAGAGTGAAATCGAGGCGCGGGGATCATAGCCGGCGCGGGCCATCAACTCCACTCCCATGACATCCGCCTCTGACTCCTGGCCACGGCTGTGCGGCAAGGTCAGCCCGAGCGTAGTCGCGGTCTGCAACAGCGCCGCCTTGCGCGAGTCCATATTGGTCAACACCGCCAGCAAGGTCATCCCGGCCTGCTGCGCATACGCCTGTGAAATCCGCTCCCGGCCATGCTCGCGCAGGGCATGGGCAATTTCATGACCCATGATGGCGGCAATTTCGTCATCGTTCAGCTTCAGGCGTTCAATAATGCCGGTAAAAAACATGATCTTGCCGCCAGGAGCGCAGTAAGCATTGAGCTCATTGCGGGTTTCCAGGTTGACTTCCCATCCCCATTGCAGCGCATCCGGACGAAAAACCGCCGTCTGGGGAACCAACCGATCGGCAATACGACGGATGCGTTCCAATGTCGTCTTGTCAGTATTCAACGCCCCTTTTTCCCTGGCTTTGCTCAACTCCCCCTGATAAGACTGCAGCGCCATCGCATCGACCTGGGCACTGGGCAACAACAGGAGCTGCTTGCGGGTAATCCCTGTCGCTCCCTGCTGGGTGCTGCTGCTGCACGCGGTTAACACAACCAGCGAGGACACCGCCAACCATTTCCGCAAGTTCATGATGTCACCTTAAAAGCAAGAATTAGGATAAGTCTAGCTTAAGTGGGGTTAATCAGCAGTTTATAAAGGTTAACCACCATAGGCGGCATATAGTGCGGACAATTGTTTTACCCAGGGTCGGTAAACCTGCTGGTAGAGGCGGTCATGTATTGCCGCCCGATCCGCGCGAGGATAGAAAATCCGTGAAATCCGGCTCATGCCCTTTACGGCGGAATCGAAGTCAGGATATACGCCGGTGCCCACCGCCGCGCAGATTGCCGCCCCCAGGCCGGAGGTTTCATGGGTATGGGGACGATGGATCGGCATGCCGAAAACATCAGCGGCGGTCTGCATCACGGCATCCGATTGCGATCCGCCGCCAGCGGCAAAAAGCATGGTGACCGGCTGATGGGTATACCGGGTTACATGCATCTGGCCATCCCTCAGGGCATAGAGCAAACCTTCCACCAGCGCCCGATACCAGTCCGCCTTGCTGTGTTGCGTTCCCAAGCCAAGCAACGCACCCCGGGACAGGCTTTCACCGCTGGCTTGAACGCTGAGTCCGGGCTGCCACATCAGGCCATTGGCCCCCGCGGGAGTGGAAGATAGCCATTCATCAAGGACCGACAGCCAATCTCCTCCCCAGTCAACGGCCGCGGCTATTTCCGGTCCGGCGATCTGATCCCGGAAATAGCGCACCAACGCAAAACCCTGAGGTATCTGGCTTTCCAGACAATATTCGCCGGGAACCGCCGCCGGATAGGGCGGCATGGGCGGGTTGATGGAAACATACTTGCGGCTGACCGTGTTGTAAGTGGCCGTCGTACCAAAACTCAAGGCACCTTGCCAGGGCGAAACACATCCCGCACCCAGCACCTCGCAGGCTTTGTCAGCGCCAGCGGCAATGACCGGGAGGTTGAGCGGCAAACCGGTTTCGGCGGCGGCAAGGGACGAAATATGGCCGAGTATGCCCCCCGGCGGCACCAGGTCCGGCAATTGACTGCGTTTAACGCCCAAGGCCTGCCATCGCCAGTCCCACGCGGCATGCCATTGGTGCTTTCGGTAGTCGAAAGGGACATAACCCACTTGCGAAGCGACCGCATCCCGGTATTCCCCGGTCAACCGAAAACCCAGATAGCCTGACAACAGCAGGAATTTCCGGGTTTTGCGCCACGTCTCGGGATCATGCACGGTCAACCAGTTTGCCTGCGCCCTTCGCCGCAATTTATGGATAGTCTCCTGGTGACCGCTGATCTGATGCAGTTTTTCCCAATAGACCGGCAATGGCGGCATTTCACGGGCCTGCCGCTCATCCAGCCAGAGAAAAGCGGGGCGCAAGGGCACTCCCCTTTCATCGACCACTACCACGGTGCCACGCTGCGTCGTCAGCGTACAGGCCTTGAGACTCGCCGGCTCAATGCCCTGCGCCCAGATTTCCCGGCAGGTGCGTACCAGGCAGTCCCAGTAAAAATCCGCATCCTGTTCGGCCTGTCCGGGCTCTGGTGAACGATAGGGGGGCTCAAAGCTAATCTGGCTTCGCGCCAGCATATCGCCGTGTTCATCAAATACAAAGGAACGGAGACTCTGGGTCCCACAATCAATGCTGAGAAAGCGCGCTGGATTCATGATCACAACCCGGATGCAGGGTTCCCGGACCGGAAACGGATATTATTGTACAAACCCCGCCATTTGGCGGGGTTGGAAGTGACGGTTTCAGGCGGCGGACGCCATGGCAACGGACGCCGGGACGCTGTAATAACGATGCCAGATATCACGATAGCGACTGACTTCCGCTTCCCAACGCTCTTCGCTCCAGTCTTCATCCAGCGCCATCTGACGCAGGGTTGGAAGCAGCGCCGTCCCTCCTTCCACCATGACCAGCCCCAGCCGGGTACGGCGCAACAACAGGTCATCCAGATGCACAACCTGTTCATAACGCAGCGCCCAGCGCAATTCGGCCCATAATGTTTGTGTACCGGGGATCAGCGTCAACTCACCGGAAGGCATTTCCTCGACAAAACGGCCGGATAAATACCCATACTTGCCGGTAAAGCGACGATACTGATCATCGCTCAATCCGGGCAAAGCCACGGCGGTATCCGGCGCCGTGAAGATGCTGGCCTTGCGGTTACGGCTCTTCAGGGCAGGCAGCCAGGCTTCCGCCGCCGTCAGCACATCTTGCGCGATCTGACGGAAGGTTGTCAGCTTGCCGCCGGAGACACTGATCATGCCTTCATCCGCCCAAACCGCATGATCACGGCGTTCCTTGGAAGGGTCGAGTCCCTTTCCGCTGCTGACAATGGGCCGAACCCCCGCCCATGTGGCGATGATGTCACGTTGCGTCAGCCCCGCCGTCGGGAATTCATGATTAGCGGCGCGCAACAGATAATCGACTTCCTCGCTGGTGATCACCGCCTCATCATCCAGATCCGCCTTGTGATCAAGATCGGTCGTGCCGATGACCGTCCGACCCTCCCAGCTATAAATGAACATGGCGCGTTGATCATCCGGATGAAACAGGATGACAGCATCGCTCAAGGGCAGACGATCGGAAGAAACCACCAGGTGACTACCGCGTTGGGGGCGAACATTCACCACCTCCCCGACCATTTCCCTCCGCATGCGGTTAACCCAGGCGCCAGTCGCATTAACCACCACTTGCGCCTTGAGATCCACCACCTGCCCCGTTGCTTCGTCGCGGACCTGCAAACCGGACACCCGGCCATGGGTTTTGAGGGTTTTCTCCGCCTTGACGTAATTAAGCGTCACCGCGCCGTCTTTGCGAGCTTCATCCAGCACACGCAACACCAAGCGGGTGTCATCCGTCACCGCATCGGTATAACGGGAAGCACCTTGCAGCTTGTCTGGCCGATAACCCGGTACGCGCTCAAGAAACTTGCGGGGATTGAAAAAACCACGGTCATGAATGCCGGCCAGAAAATCATAGGCCGTCAATAAGAGGTAAAATGCCCAACGGTTGGACTTAATTCCGCCACCCTGATAGTGGGCAAAGAAATAGCTCATGCGGTCAACCAGTCCGGGCGCCTCATTGAGCAGTCGCTCACGCTCCACCAGGGAGTGCCAAGTCAGGCGAATATCGCCCATGGCAATGTAACGCAAGCCGCCATGAACCATCTTGGACGAACGGCTGGAAGTGCCGAACGCATAGTCCTTCTGATCGATCAGCAGCACCTTGCGGCCGGTCCTGGCGGCTTCCCGCGCCACGCCGGCTCCGGTGATGCCTCCACCCACGACAATAATATCCCAATCTGTCTCCGGCAATGACTGCCAGAGATCGCTGCGTTTTGTCATCATGTTTGCGCCGCTTCTCAGTCAATCAACAGTTTGCCGGGATTCAGGCGTCGGTCAGCGTCAAAATGGCTGGCCAGCGCACGTAATACGGCCATGCCCTGCTCACCCTTTTCAGCCGGCAGGTAAGGCGCATGATCACGGCCAACGCCGTGCTGGTGACTGATGGTGCCACCGTGCCGCACCACCTCGCGGGAGGCCGCAGCCTTGAGCCGGGTCCAGCGATCCAGGGTCTCCTCATAACTCCGTCCCACGCGGTAGACGTACGTCGTGTAGATACTGGAGCCTTGGGCATAGAGATGAGACAGGTGGCTGAATGCCAGTACGGACTCCTTGTCCTGGGTCAGGCCTTCCCGCAAGGCCAGTTCGACATCACGGGTATACGAGGTAACCTTGGGCCAATCCACGGCGGTTTCAAGCGTGTCGACCGCGTAGCCAAGCTTCCACAACGCTTCGCGCAAATAAGGCGCCTTGAACCGGTTTTGTTGCCAGCGGTTACCCAAGGTTCGGCCCGTGGGAATGGCACCATGTTGCTTCAACAAGCGGTTAAGCTCCAGCAAGGCATAACGCACCTTGCCATGAGAGCCGGTGAAGCCCACGGTCAACATGCACTTGCCGTCCCTGGCTCCGCGCCAACTCAGCACCTTCTCCAAACCGGCGATGGCCGTCTTGTGACCGGCCAGGATCAATTGAGTGCGGGTTTCTTCGGCATTACTGACGCGAAGCATGGACAACGGGAGCTTCTGCTGGGCGATTTCGCGGACCGCAGCTTCGGCGCTGGCGAAATCAGGCAGGAAATACACCCGGAATTCCTCGCTCTCCGGGAGCCGGCTGACACGTACAACGGCCTCGGTTATGACGCCGAAACGCCCTTCCGACCCCATGATGACTTCACGCAGATCCGGCCCGGCGCTGGATGCCGGTATCGTCGGAATAACCAGGCTGCCTTGCAGGGTTTCAACGCGACCGCCGGCAAATAATTGTTCGATGCGGCCATATTGCAGGGATTGCTGGCCACTGGAACGACTGGCAATCCAGCCTCCCAGCGTCGACAATTCAAAGGACTGAGGAAAATGGCCCAAAGTATATCCGTGCGGCTTTAGCAGTGCCTCCAATTGAGGCCCGGTGGCCCCCGCGCCGATGGTCGCCAGTTGCGAACTGCGATCCAGCTGGATCAGATGGTTCAGGCGCTCCAGCGATAGCGTCAGGATAGGTCGGGTGTCCGGCAAGGGATTGATGTGCCCGACCACCGAGGTGCCGCCGCCGTAGGGAATGACTGTCCAATTGTTGTCGACCGCCAACTTGAGGAGGGTCGAAACATCGGCGCTGCTGGCGGGAAAGGCCACGCCATCCGGAAACAAGCCAAACTGACCGGAGCGCATGGCCAGCCAGTCCGGCAGGCTTTGGCCGCGGGCATGGCGGATGCGGGTTTCGGGGTCCGTGGCAATCAAGGGG
>CAZPZK010000176.1:0-1281 GCA_964591095.1 uncultured Moraxellaceae bacterium
GAGCGCTACAATGGCATTGTAGAGGTCAGCGGTTCGATCCCGCTTAGCTCCACCATACAGGGTCCCATCGTCTAGCGGTTAGGACATCGCCCTTTCACGGCGGTAACCGGGGTTCGATTCCCCGTGGGATCACCAATTCGATAAAAAGGCCGTCATGCTTGCATGGCGGCCTTTTTATTTGCCTTCGCATCGACGAGGGGACGAGGGACGGATCTCCATCTCCGCCTCCGTCGCGCTCTTGCCTACCTTTCCTGGCATACTCCCAACACCGTCACCTCGCCCTGCAGCCAAAGATTCAGGATCATGCCTCCCGCCTGACGGCTAACCAACTGCTCGCCCACTCCCATCGGGCATGTGCGTTCTGACACCCGGCCAATACGCTCCAGCGCGATCTTGATGTTATTCACCGGCGCATTGACCTGTGACAGCGTCATGGCGGTAATCGACTCCCGAACAAACAGAACCCGTTGAGTCGCTCCGGCCACCGGCAACCCCCAATAATCAGGCTGACGGGGATCTATAATCTGCCGGCTGCAGACAGCCTGCGCGCATCCCCACCCCAGTTCGATCAGGTCGCCGCGCTTCATGCCCAGACTGACGCCCTCGATCAACACGGAAGCGATGCTAGCCGGAGCGGAAACTGCCTCCTGTGCCTTCATCTTCCCCAATGCCATATCCGCGCGGGCGGCGGGCGGCGCCGAGGCCAATTGGCGCAGCGGCGGAGATGGCGCATCGTGCAGGGCATCCGCGGCTTCAACAGCCGGTTTTTCCGCCAAGTGCGACATCTCATCGGCTGGCGCCGTCGGTCGCAGCTTGACGGTGGGCAAATCAGCCGGCGCTGCGGATGGCGTCACCTGCTTTTCATCACCATTACGCTTGGCCGCAAACTCTGCCCGTAAACGGGCCAATTCCGCTGACCGGCGCGCCGCCATTTCCTGTTCCGTGACCGGTTCGGCCGCTGACGCTCCTTTAGCCATCAGCGCCTTCGATTCCGGCAAGGGCGTGGATGCGGGTTCAGGCCGAACACTGATCGCGCTCCGCCATTGCTCCGGCTCCCGGGTCTGCAAATACACCACCATGGAGCTGACCAGAACCACGCTCGCCACCGCGCCAAAACCCAGCAGCCAATCGCGACGTCGCGGCGAAGACACCGGCAGGGCCGCCGCCCGAAGGATCGCTTCATCCACCGTCACGGCAGGCTCATCCTTGGGCATCTGCGCATATAGCTCCTTCAGACGCGGATCCAGATCGTCGTTCATTCCGCCTCCTCCAGTCCCAGGC
>CAZPZK010000176.1:1291-6495 GCA_964591095.1 uncultured Moraxellaceae bacterium
CCCAGGCATTGCTGCAGCTTCTTTTGCGCATAACGAAAACGGCTTTTAAGCGTTTCAAAAGCCAATTGCAGCTGTTCGGATATAGCCTGCAGACTCAAACCGGCCTCCAGCCGCAACAGCATGACACTGCGCTGTTCCGGCGGCAGTTGTTGCAGGCAAAAGCGCAGACGCTGCCACTGCTGATCACGGCTTAGCTGTTCGTCCGGATGCGTCAGCTCGCATGCGCCGACCCGGTCCAACTCTTCCTCATCGACCGCCTGCTCATGCTCCCATCGCCGCCCCTGCTTGCGGTAATGGTCGTGCAAACGGGAGTGCGCGATACAAAACAGGTAATTGCTAAAGGCTGCCGTGACGGAATACGCCTGCCGCTGCCGAATCAAGGTCAGCCAAACATCCTGATAGACTTCTTCCGCTTGCGTCCGCTGACCCAAATGCCGCATCAGATAAGAAAACATCCGGGTGCGATAACGCTGGTAAAGCATATTGAACGCGGCCTTGTCCCCGGTTTGCCAGGCCAGCATCAGGGTTTCATCGGCAATATCGGTCATGATCACTGAAATTCCGTGGATTCAGGGGCTTGATACAGCAAGCTCGAGCCAGGTGCAAGGTCTTGTTGCCAGGATATCAGCATCCCGGCACGCAGCATCCAGGGCGTGCTCTTCTCCTGTAAACGCCGCTCCGGCCGAAATGGGGTTAACACCGGCATATTCCCCGGGATTGAACTGGTATCATAGGCCTCCCCTATCTTCCGTCGCATCCCCCGAGTCCCCCGTGAATAACGATTTTGCCTCCCTGCCTTTGTCACAAACCCTGCTCGACAACCTGAAGTCGCTTGACTTCCATGCCATGACACCGATTCAGGCCAAGAGCCTGCCGGATATCCTGCAAGGACGTGACGTCATCGCCAAGGCCAAAACCGGAAGCGGTAAGACAGCGGCATTTGGCTTGGGCATCCTCTCCCGACTGGAGCCAAGCCGTTTTCAGGTCCAGGCCGTGGTAATCTGCCCCACGCGCGAGCTGGCGGATCAGGTCGGCAAGGACATCCGCAAGCTGGCGCGCACCCTCCCCAACATCAAGCTGGTAACGCTTTGCGGCGGCACCGCGCTGGGACCGCAAATCGGCTCGCTCGAATATGGCGCTCACATCATCGTCGGCACACCGGGACGCATTCAGAAGCATCTGGACATGGACACCCTGCGTCTCGACCGCTTGCAAACGCTGGTGCTGGATGAAGCTGACCGCATGCTGGACATGGGCTTTGAAGAAGCCATCCGCAGCGTCATCAAGCGCATGCCCGATCAACGCCAGACCTTGCTGTTTTCCGCGACCTACCCGGACAGCATTCTGAAAATGAGTCAGTCCGTACAGCGTAATCCGATTGAGATCATGGTCGAGGCCCAACATCGGGATAGCGACATTGAGCAACACTTCTTTGAAGTTAGCCCCGAACAGAAGCTCGACACCCTGGGCAAACTGCTCCGACATTACCAGCCTGAGTCAACCGTGGTGTTCTGCAATACCAAGGCTGACTGTAGCGACGTGGTTGATTTTCTGGCCGACCAGGGCTTCTCGGCATTAGCGCTGCACGGTGATCTGGAGCAGAAGGAGCGCGACCTGATGCTGGTTCGCTTTGCCAACAAGAGCGCCTCCGTGCTGGTGGCAACAGACGTCGCGGCGCGGGGACTGGACATCAAGGATTTGTCCGCCGTCATCAACTACGAGCCGGCCTGGGATCCGGAGGTCCATGTACATCGTGTTGGCCGCACCGGCCGCGCCGGGCAAAAAGGTCTGGCGCTGACGCTGTTCAGTCCCCGCGAAGCCGGACGCATTGCCGCGATTGAAAACTACCAGCAGACGCCCATTACCCTGAAAACCCCGGCAGATCTGACCCATGGCAACGACCGCCCCCTGCCCCCTCCGATGGTGACGCTGGCCATCCAGGGAGGACGCAAGGACAAGATTCGCCCCGGCGATATCCTTGGCGCCTTGACCGGAGAGGCCGGCATTTCCGGAGCTGACGTTGGCAAGATTGATGTCGCGGATATGGTGTCCTACGTCGCCATTCGCCGCGCGGCTGCGGGCAGGGCGCTCGGACAATTGCGCAACGGCAAGATCAAGGGAAAAAGTTTCCGGGTGCGGCAGATCTGAAGTCCGGTCGCAAAGCCGCCATGCAGCCGCCATAAATTATGTTAGTCTTTCGTTGATGTTATGGGCCTCGCGGACACTCGCGCCATGGAATACCTGTTGTACCTGACCTTGGGCTGTTTTGCCGGTTTTGTCGCCGGCCTGTTTGGAATCGGCGGCGGCATGGTCATCGTGCCGGTTCTGGTTTACAGCTTTTCCACCCAGGGTTTTGCACACGCCACGCTGACTCATCTCGCCATTGGCACCTCGCTGGCGACCATCATGGTGACTTCGGTCAGTGCCGTCCTGGCGCATCACAAGCGGCAGGCGGTGCTCTGGCCGGTTGTCCGCAACATGGCGCCGGGTTTGTTGGCTGGCGCATTTCTTGGCGCCCAGATCGCCTCGTTGATACCTCCGCGTCCCTTGCAAATCCTGATCGGAGGCTTTGCCTGGCTGACCGCCGTCCAGATGTTTAGCGGCTGGAAGGGAAAGCTGGACAACCTGCCCCTGCCCCGTCGCGAAGGACTCTGGATCGCGGGCGGCGGCATTGGCGGCGCATCCGCTGTGTTTGGCATTGGCGGCGGCACATTCACGGTTCCTTATTTGACCTTGCATGGCGTGGCGATGCCGCAGGCGGTCGCCAGCGCTTCTGCCTGCGGCATGCCGATCGCCGTGGCGGGCGCGATGGGCTTCATGACTGCCGGACTGCATGGCAACCCGCCGTTGCCTGCCGGCGCATGGGGTTTTGTTTTCATGCCTGCCTTCCTCGGCATCAGCGCCACCAGCCTGGTCTTCGCCCGTCTGGGCGCACGCCTGGCGCACCATCTGCCGGCGAACATACTGAAAAAACTCTTTGCGTGCTTACTGGTTGCCGTCGGCGCCAGCTTCATCCGGGGACATTGACATGCTGCTTGCACCTGCGGACATGGCTTTTGATTTGCGGCGGCCGCCTCGGCTAAGCCTTGGACTGGCAGCATTACTGTTGTTGCTGGGGTTCTGGTTGACACCATCCGACCGCGCCCGCCAACAGGAGCTGAGCGTGCTCTATCCCGCGGAATTACTGGCGATAGAATGGCCGCTATACCGCCCCCATCTGATGCAGTCCGGTCAATCGGTGCTGATCAAGCCGCTGGAGACCGCCTACGCCCGCGGGGATACGGATGTCCTGGTGAACCAACTGGGTTATGACCGCGATTTTGTGGAAAGCCTGAGGACCGGAGGCGAAACATACCTCGACCCCGAGACATTCTCCCGCTGGCAAAAAGCCCGCCAGGACTTTGATGCTGAACGCAACCGTCTCAGCAGCCAGGTCATTGGTCTGGACCCGCAGCGATTTCGTCCCATCACCTTTATCAGCCACGCCTTTACTGACGGCAATCTTTACAACGTCTTGAGCTCCGTCGTCCTGCTATTGCTGATCGGCATGGCCGTCGAATGGATGCTGGGCAGCGGCGCCCTGCTCTCCGCCTGGCTGGCCGGCAGTATTATCGGTGGAGCCGTTTACTGGCTGACCCACTCGGCCTCACTGCTACCCCTGACGGGTAGCGCACATGCCACGACAGGAGTTCTGGGGCTCGCCTTCTGGCAGTTCCGTCGCAAGGACAGCCTGCGCGTACTGGACTCGCACCTGACCCTCGGCGGCGGCATACCGGCCATCCTGATCCTGGGTTGCATCGGCTTGCAGGTGACTTGGCACGATTTTGACTGGCGCTGGATGGTTTCGCTCGGCGGTTCCGCGCTCGCCGGCATTGGTATCGCTCTCGCCCACCAGCGCTGGTATTCCAAGCCCGAGACGGAAGAAACCTATTCCGCGCCAATGCAGGAAGAAAACAGCGCCAATGAAACCTACCGCCAGGACCTGAATCAGGTCATGCAGAAACTTTCACAGATGCAATTTGTGGCCGCCGAGAAAAACATTCGCGCCCTTCTGGAAAAATACCCTCAAGACAAACGCCTGCTGGAACAGCTCTATCATTTGGCCAAGCTGCAGCCACTCAATCTGGAGTTTGAGGAAATCGCCTTCGTGCTGCTGACCTTGCCGAACCAGCCTTCCAGCAATCATGTCTCGCTGCGCATCTATCGCGACTATATTCAACGCAGTCAGACTTTTGTCGCCCTGGACGATAATACCTGCCTGCAACTGGTACTGAGATTCACCCGTATTGACGCGCTGAAGGACGCCGAGGAGATCTTCAAGCGCGCACTGGAGTCCAACCGCCAGGCTCCCTTGCTGGCAAAGGCGGCGCATGCGCTTTCCATCGCCTGCGCGGCGCGGCATATGGAGCAGCGGGCCGCCTATTATGCCGGCCTGGCAAAAACCTCTTCCTGATCACTCCCCAAAGTATTCTTCCTGCGACTTGCCACCCAGTTGCTGCCAGTAGCTTTTCATGTTCTCAAACCGGGGGTGCTTTCTGAAGCGCCCCACCAGATACTCCATGACCTCCAGCGCCTGCGCTGATTGGCCAAGCTTCTCGTGAAGCAGTTTGGCCCTCAGCATGTAGGCCTCCGGCAATAACGGAAAATGCGGTGACAACTGATGCATGCCATCCAGTAAGGATGCCGCCTTGGCAAACTCCCTAAGCTCCACGCACGCCCTGGCAAGATCGTAGGCAACGGCCGCCTCCTCAGGTCGAAAGTCCGGCATGACCAGCAAAATCTTGGACAAGACGATCAAGGCCTCCGAATTCTTGCCATCCGCCAGCAAGGCCGCCATGTAGCTTTCGCCTTGCATCGCAACGCCTTCGCGATCCTTGAGAAATACCAGCAACTGAAAATAGCGCTCCTGAGCTTCGACTGAAGTCCGTTGCCGGTCCGCCAGTGACTTCAGGAGGCCCAGTGCCTTGTCATACATGCCCTCCTTGAGGAAAACCTCCAGCTTGGCGGTATTCGTGTCCAGTCGACGCACGGCCGTACGACGGGTGCGTGTTTTCGGACTGCCACTGTGAAAGCCAAAACCCTCCTGAAATTGATAAAGGCAGTAGCCGCACACCGAAAAAACCACCCAGAGTCCGTATCCGTAAAACCCGTTGCGCAAGCCCTGCAAAATACCGGGAGTCGCCACATCCGCCAGCAAGCCAACC
>CAZPZK010000177.1:0-6399 GCA_964591095.1 uncultured Moraxellaceae bacterium
TTGACGAACCGGTCACTGCGGAAGTCCTGGAAAAAGCCATCAAGCGCAGCGAACAAAGGCGGCCCCAAGGACTTCACGCCACAGGCGTCCAATATCTGGGCGTCTTGCAAAGCGTATTCGTGTACTTTAATCATCACGCCATCGGCTTCCCAATCCGGGACTACCCGGAACTGGCGGCCTTGAACGAGGAAGAGCTGAGCCGGCTCTGCATTGGTTTTGGCGGTAAGGCGCTATGCCTGGACAGTCGGGATATTCACGTCTCAATTGCCGGACTGGTGCAGGCCAGCGGGGAACTTTCCGCCGCGATCCGCACCTTGGCAGCCGCCTTGAACGGGAGGAAGCGCAGTCAAGACAAGATGGCGGCTTCGCAAGCAAACGGCCAGAAAGGCGGCAGACCGCGCAAGGCCGCCACCAGTTGATCCCCGATCCCGTCAATAACCCTAATTCGCCACCCGCAGGACGACCCACCACATGACAACACGGTTCAACATTACCGAAAAAATTGCCGCCAGCATGCAACAATTTGCCGAGCACATGGAGTCCACCACGCAACTTAAAGATGGCTGCCTGACCGCGCGGGTCATTGGCGAGTTCTCTGCCGGGAAAACGCGGTTATTGCGGGAGTTGTTGGGCGATGCCATTCCGCAAGCCCTGTTCCCCATCAGTTCCATTGATCCTCAAACCAAACTGCAACTGGAAATTACCTACGGCGATCAGCCCGAACTGACCCTGGTGCAGCGGAAGAATGATTACACTCCAGCAGTCCCCCTGAAAGTGCTGGATCACTTCCCGGAACGGAATGAAATTGACGAGCATCGCTATGACCCCCGCCAGAACCGCCTGCGGCTCTCCTTGCCGGAACCCCGGTTGATTCTTCCCCAAGGCGACCGCCGCTATGAAGATAAATCGCCCATGCGGTTGTTCCTGATTGACACGCCGGGCTGGAACTCCAGGGATGACGATATTGCGGAAGATAATGCGGAAACCATCATGACGGGCCACCACAATCTGGGGCTGGTCTATGTTACCGATGCCCGCCGAATTGACGGTGCCACCAATACCCAGCGGCTCAGCGAGTTCCTGCGCGCGCTTCAGGAGGCCGATTTTCTGGATGGCACGCATCTGGTGTTCGTGGTGACGCATTGCCCGCCGGAAGACCAGTCACGCTTGCAATTACGCGCCAGGGAAATGGTCATGAAGCAGTGGCAAGCCTTGGGCAATACCCCGCAATCCCTGACCCTGCATGTCATGTGCGTGGATTTCGGGCAAATGGCGGAGTCTGACCGCCAACAATTCCGGGAGACATTCTGGCAGCACTTGCTGGCTCCGCTGGGCGAAACGCAGACGACGACGGTCAACCCTTGGGTGCGCCGTATCCATCACTGGCACGCCGAGTGGGACATTCGCCCGCACTTGGCCAGGTCGGCGCAGCAACTGGAAAGAATCCGGCATTTACTGAATCGGGTGGTGGAAGACGGCGAGTACATCAAGGGCATGAACAAGCACCGACTGCTGGGACTCAGCGATGATGACTGCCGCAAACGCCTGCGGGAAGTTTGGCTGCGTCAGTTGGGTAGTACGTCACCTAAGGAAGCATTGGCAGGCGTGCACAGCCAGCAGCCCTGGCTTTCCCAACACCCGCTGAATGATTGGTGGACTGGCTACTGGCTGCACAACATGAATGAAATCGTGGGCAAGGTCAGTATGCTGTTCTATCAGTTCGAGGTTGCCTTGACGGCTTATCATGCCGGTGTGGATAACCTTCAGCAGCACTTCGCCTCCCGGTTGGAAGAATATTTAAGGCAGGCGTTTGAATCGCTGGACAGCAGTTTTACCCGCCTGGTGCAAACCGCGCAGACTTTGTGCGACGAGCCTGCGCAGGAAAAGGTCTTGGCCACGGTGTTGACGCTGTCCTTGCTGGAGGGTCGCTATCGGGAACACTATGAGACGGCCAAGGCCGGGCTGTCGCCGGTGGCTGGCGGGTGCAAGGTTTAGCAGGGGGTGGAGCATGGATATCGATA
Organism: uncultured Moraxellaceae bacterium; assembly: GCA_964591095.1. Lineage (GTDB taxonomy): Bacteria > Pseudomonadota > Gammaproteobacteria > Pseudomonadales > Moraxellaceae > Fluviicoccus. The sequence goes on from CAZPZK010000177.1 coordinate 2,022, forward strand.
GTTTATTACAGGGGGAGCAGGCGCAACGGATTGTTGATCGGCAGATCGCTGTCATCCATAACCAATGGGATCGCGTGTGTGATGAAGCCGCCTTGTCCGAAGTTGACAGGCGATTGCTCTGGCAGCGCCAATTCCTGAATCCATCGGTATTGCCAGGGTAATTTAGTCAAACAGCGACACACCCTGTCCCCCCCTTCACCTAACCTGCCTCTCCCAACCCATCGCTGGAGAGTCGCCATGTTCAACCGCCCTGTTATTGTGCAACAAGCCCAGACCATGCTTGCCGAGACCCCCCATATGGAGAGTATTGCCCGTCTCGTGATGGCGGACGCCACCCCGGCCGATTTCCAGGTGGAGGGCTTTGACGAGGTGGTCATTCTCCGCCCCAAAAAGTTCACCATCATCCAACACGCGGCCATGATCGTCATTGATGAAACCATTTACCTGGCCATCCATGAAGACTTCCTGACGTCCCCTTCACTGAACGCCACCCTCTGCCATGAACAGGCGCATCTGTTGCAATTGAGCCAGCCGCTTAATCAGCGCCAACTGTTTGCCCAGACGTCTGGCATTCTGGAGGACTCCATCGCCATGGAAGTGGATGCCGACATCCGCGCCTGCACGCAATTGGGCGCCAACGCTCAGGAACTGATTCAACTGTTTCAGCAGATGCTGGCGTTTGAACAGACAATTCTTGAAAAAACCAGGCAGCCGGAGGATGAGCCTGCCCGGAAGTTTCGGGAGATGCAGGAGTATCAACTCAACACCCGCATTCAGGCCTTGCAGGCGCTGATGGCGGGGGAGCCGGTTTTGCTGAAGTGGGGTGCGTTGGTCTGATAGGCTGAAACTTGCCCGGATTCGCATCTGTGTCCCGGGCAGTATTAAAAAATCCAGAAAACACGCATTTTGTATTCGTTTTATGTGCGCTACTATCAATTTCAGCAGGCTAACCCGGAAATTGTACATGCACCTTGGCTACCGCTGGTTGATGGAACACTTTGCCTTACCGGACTACCCGTTGCCAGTTTCCACGCTGCTGGGGCGTCAGTTGCAAACCCGCCGGCACAACGGGGTGACCGTGCGCATCGTCACGAGTCAGTACGCTCCCGAACCAGAGCCGGTGGCGCAGTTGGAGTTCGCCCTGAAGTATGAAGGCATCAACCTCCCGGTGTTGTCAGCGGTATTCAGGGCCATGGGGGGAGCGCCGTTGGAAGACGCGTTACGGCAAACGCCCAGTGGCAAATATACCCGCTTGCTGGGCTTTTACTATGAGTTCTGTACCGGCGAATGCCTGGATCCGGATATTGCGGTTCGCGGCAATTACGTTCCCGCGCTGGATGATGCGGATTATGTCACCGCGCCCGGCAAGAATGTGACCCGCTGGCGTGTCCGTAACAACCTTTTGGGCGGTTCCGCCTTATGCCCCATGGTCCGTCGTCTGCCGGACACGCCTGCCCATACCGATGACTCGCTCCAGCATGTCGTCAAGGCGCTGGTGGCGGCCATCCCTCCGGATGTTCTGGAGAGGGCTGCCGACTATCTCTATTTGAAGGAAACCAAATCCACCTATCGAATTGAGCGGGAGGAGATGCCGAAACAGGCGCGCATGGCGCGGTTTCTCGAATTGCTCCATTCCGCCGGAGACGATGCGCTGGAGGAACTGTTGAGCGAAGCTGGCCTTACCCATCGGCAGAACCTGATTGTTGATCCCCGGTATGCTGAAACCGGGTTTCGCCACCTGCAGAATTATGTGGGGGAAACACTGCGTTACCGTGAAAAAATTCATTATGTGTGCCCACCGCCGGAACAAGTGCCTTCTTTGATCAACGGATTGCGTGAAATGGCAGCTCTGATAACGGAAGTACATCCCGTGATCCAGGCGGCGTTGGTCGCCTTTGCCTTGGTGTTTATTCACCCTTTTGAGGACGGCAATGGCCGGCTTCATCGCTTCCTGATTCATGACATCTTGCATCGGGGCGGATTAACGCCGCCAGGACTGCTGCTGCCGGTATCGGCCACCATGCTTAAGAGTATGCGGGAATACGATGGCGCTCTGGAAAGCTTCTCGCGTCCGCTCATGAACGGTCTGGCCGTGTATGAAGTGGATGAGGCGGGTCATCTGCATTATTCCAATGGCGCGGCACTAAGGGATTACTACCGTTTCCCGGATATGACAGACGTGGTTTCCTATTTGACGAGAACGGTCAAATTGACGATTGAAGAGGACTTTGCCGAGGAGTTGCAGCTCATTCAGTGCTTTGACATGGCCCGCAACAGGATTCGTGACGTGGTGGATATCCCCGACCGCCGACTGGATCTGCTGCTGCGTTATCTCTTCCAGAACCACGGGACGCTGGCAAACCGGAAACGGGCGGACTTCGCCGAACTCCGGGACGATGAGTTGGCCGGGATCGAGGCGGAGTTCAAGATGGCGTTTGATGGGATAATCAAGCCATAACCAACACGGATGGAGCCAACATGGATGCCGCAGCAACCCGTATCAAATCCATCGGTGACGCCGCCGAAGCCAAGGTCATCGCCGCCCTTGCGAAACTGCCACTGCCTTGGCAAGCCTTCAACACCGTTGAATGGCGCAAGATCGGTCATTATGGGGAGGAAGTTGGCGAGGCCGATGTGGTCGTGTTTCATCCGGCCCACGGTCTGGTTGTCTTCGAGATCAAGGCCGGGGACGTTTCCGTCGTCAATGGCCAGTGGCTTTATGCCTCCGGTCGACCCATGAAACAGTCACCGTTTGCCCAGGCGCGGCGCAATCGTTTTGCCTTGATGGAGAAACTGGAGCGCCGGCTTGGCAAAAGTGTCCTTGATACCCTGACCATCACCCACGCCGTCTGGTTTCCCGATGTCCGCACCCAAGGCCGGTTGCAGATAGCCGAAGCGCCATCGCCCGCCTTTGTTTTTGACTACGACTCCCTTAATCAACCCGAGGCCAGGCTGCTCAAACTGTTTGCCGAGGCCAATCCCGCGCCGCAGGCGTGGAGCAAGGTTCAGCAACATGCGCTCAAGGAATTGCTGGCTCCGGATTGCCACCTGCTGACCCCGTTGTCTTTCAAACTGGACGACACTCTGGACGCCCTGCATCGCGCCACCGACCAGCAAATTGCCGCCTTGCGGGTGTTGCGCACCCAGAAACGCCTGTTGGTGGAAGGTGGAGCCGGTTCCGGCAAAACGCTGCTGGCGGTAACGCTGGCGCGTGAGCATGCCGTTCAGGGCCGGAAGGTGCTGTTCACCTGTTTCAACAAGGCGCTGGCGCAGCAGTTGGCTGCGCAACTGGCGGATTATCCGGCCATCCGCGTGTTGCACTTTCATGAGTTGGTGCGGCAGACCGCGCTGGAGGCCGGGCTGCCTTATGACGTGCCGTCAGGCAAGGAGGCGCAGACACGCTTCTTTCATGAGGATTGCGCCGAACTGTTGATGACGGCGGCCGAGCAGGGCGGCGCCGGTTATGACAGCTTGATTGTCGATGAGGCCGCCGACTTTACCCCGACCTGGTGGGTGGCGCTGGAAGCGCTGGGTGCGCCCGGCTTCAGTTGGTATTGCTTCTTTGATCGTCACCAGTCCATCTATCAGGCATGGACGCCGCCCTTCGCCGCCGAGCCCATGCCGCTGGACATCAACCTGCGCAATACCCGGCCGGTGGGGACGCTGGCCGCCCGGCTGGGGCATTGCCCTGTCCCGGCGGAATTCCGGGTGGCGCATGGCCAGCAGCCTGACATACAGGTGTGCCGGGACTTTAGGGAAATGGCGGTTGCCCTGCGCCAGCGGCTGCAGATGCTGATGGTCCGGGAGGGTGTTGCGCCGGAGCGGATTGTCGTGCTGGCTCCGTACCGGCATACCAACGCCCAATCGGGCTGGGCCGCCGGGCTGGACGGTGTCCGCCTGAATACCGACGTCAGCCACCCAGTAGCGGGGCAGGTGCGGGTCGGCACGGTGCAGGGCTTCAAAGGGCTGGAAGCCGATGTAGTGATCCTGACGGGGCTCAACGCCCAAACGCTGACACATCCGGAGTTGCTGTATGTCGGGGCCAGCCGGGCGAAGGCGGCTTTATACATACTGACGCTGGCGGCGCTGGATCTGGAGGCATCGTCGTGACCAAGCAGCTGTTGATCGTCGCCCATACCCCGTCACCCAATACACTACAATTGCTGCAAGCCCTGCTGCGCGGTGCGCAGCATCCGGACATCGGTGATGTCACCGTCGTACACAAACCGGCATTGCAGGCGGTCCCTGATGACATCCGCGCTTGTGACGCCATCATGCTTTTCACGACCGAGAACCTCGGCTACATGAGCGGCGCACTCAAGGACTTTTTTGACCGTTGTTATTACCCGGTGCTGGAAGAAAAGCAGGGATTGCCTTG
>CAZPZK010000178.1:0-6366 GCA_964591095.1 uncultured Moraxellaceae bacterium
TCACCGAGTCGAAGGCGGTGGACAGGCGCTTGGCGGGCATGCCCTCGGACACCTTCTTGAAGCGGGCGTTGGTGCGGAAGGCATCGCCTTCGCCGGCGAACATGCGGGTGGGGTCCTCGCCCTCGCGCTTGAAGGGGAACACGCCCGCCGTGAACGGGAATTCGCCGGGCAGGTTCTCGCGCAGCTGCCAGGCCAGCAGGTCGCCGTGGTCGCTGAAACGCGGCAGCGCCACCTTGGGAATGCGGGTGCCGGACAGGCTGGTGGTGGTCAGCTTGGTGCGCAGCTCCTTGTCGCGGATCTTCACCACCAACTCGTCACCGGCGTAGGTCTTGACCAGTTCCGGCCAACGGTCCAGCAGCTGGCGGGCTTCGGGGGTCAGGTGGTGGTCGGCTTGCGCCATCAACTCCCGCAGGGGCGCAACGCTTGCGCCCGCGGCCTCCGCCGTGGCGGAGCAGGTGTCCGGTTCGAGAGGGCGCATGCGATGCGCCCCAACGGGTTGACCGTCGAGCATGCCGATGACGGCAGCCAGCTGTTGCCGCTGGCGCGCATACCCGGCCTGCGTATCCACATAACGGTGATAGCCGCGCACCGTGTCGGCGATCTCGGCCAGATAGCGCACACGCGGCGCGGGCACGATGCTGTTCTGCTGGCTGGAAGCGCGCACCGCCACGCCCGGCAGGTTGCCGCTGCCCTGCGTCACCAGATTCTTGCCCGCCAGTAGCGATTTCACATGGTGGTACAGCGCGGTCACGCCGTCATCGTTAAAACGGGCAGCGATGGTGCCGAACACCGGCATGGTGTCCGGTGACTGCATGAAGGCTTCGCGGTTGCGCTGCACCTGCTTGGAGACGTCGCGCAGCGCATCCTTGGCGCCCTTGCGGTCGAATTTGTTGATGGCGACCACGTCGGCGAAGTCGAGCATGTCGATCTTTTCCAGCTGCGAGGCCGCGCCGAATTCCGGCGTCATCACGTACAGCGAGGTGTCGACAAAGGGCACGATCGCCGCGTCGCCCTGGCCGATGCCGGAGGTTTCGACGATGATCAGGTCGAATCCGGCCACCTTGCAGGCGGCGATCACGTCCGGCAGCGCCTTGCTGATCTCGCTGCCCGCATCACGCGTGGCCAGCGAGCGCATGTAGATGTTCGGGTGGTGAATGGCGTTCATGCGGATGCGGTCGCCCAGTAGCGCCCCGCCCGACTTGCGGCGCGACGGATCGATAGAGATCACCGCGATCTTCAGCGTGTCGTCGTAATCGAGGCGGAAACGGCGCAGCAGTTCGTCCGTCAGGCTGGACTTGCCCGCGCCGCCGGTGCCGGTGATGCCCAGCACGGGAATGGCCTGGTGCGACGCCTGTTCCACCAGCTGGTCGCGCCAGGGCAGCGTGCCTGCTTCCAGCGCCGAGATCAGCCGCGCCAGCGTGCGGTGACGGGTGAAGACATCGCCGGCGTGCAGGCCGGAGGCATCCGCCGGGAATTCATGGGTCAGGTCGCGGTCGCTCTCGCGCACGCAATGGTTGATCATGCCCTGCAAGCCCATCAGCGCACCGTCTTCCGGCGAGAAGATGCGGTTGACGCCGTAGGCCATCAGCTCCTGGATCTCGCTGGGCACGATCACGCCGCCGCCGCCGCCAAACACCTGCACATGGTCGATGCCGCGCTGCTTCAGCAGGTCGATCATGTACTTGAAGAATTCGTTGTGCCCGCCCTGGTAGGAGCTGAGCGCGATGCCGTGCGCGTCTTCCTGCAGCGCGCAGTTGACGATTTCCTCGACCGAGCGGTTGTGGCCGAGATGGATCACCTCGCAGCCGCTGGCCTGGATCATGCGGCGCATGATGTTGATGGCGGCGTCATGGCCGTCGAACAGGCTGGCGGCGGTGACGAAGCGCACCTTGTGGACGGGCGTGATGGCAACGGTCTGTTGGGCGGATGCGGTCATGGGCAGGCACTCGGAAACGGCAAAGAGCGGGAGGTATGTTCAGCCTAGCCAGTTTCCCCGAAGCCGCCAGCCGCCTCAATGATGAAAAGGTTGAATTCATTGACTAAAACGGACAACCTAGCGCTTGATAAGCGCAATATTGACCAATTTATCCGCCAAAAAGGCTCCAGCGACAGGCGGAAACGGACGACGTCATGCAAATCCACCACCACACCATCGCCGCGCACTATGTCCGGGTCGCCCTGCACGGCGCGCTCGCCGCCGGACTCGACCCGGCCCCGCTGCTGGCGCGCGCCGGGCTGGCCGACCCCCTGCCCGCCCGCCTGCCGCCGCTGCAATACGCGGAACTGGTCAAGGCGGTCTGGCGCGCGCTGGACGACGAATTCCTCGGCCTCACCGCCGGACGCTGCCCGGTCGGCGCCTTCGCGCTGATGGCCGAGCTGGCGATCCACGCGCCGACGCTGGGCGAGGCGCTGGCGCAGTGCAGCCGCTTCTATGGCATGGTCACCGACGGCCTGACGCTGGGGGTCACGGTTGAAAACGGACAGGCGTGCCTCTGGATGGCCGAGCGCGACGCGGCGCGCGACCCCGAGCACTTCCTGCTGGAGTTCCTGCTGGTGATGTGGAGCCGGCTGGCGGGCTGGCTGGTTCGGGAGCGCATCACCCTGCTGGCCGCCCATTTCCGGCACGCGCCCCCGGCGCATGTGCGCGAGTATCCGACGCTGTTCCCCTGCCCGTTGGCCTTCAGCCAGCCGCGCAACGCCCTGATATTCGACGCCGCCTGGCTTGAGCGGCCGGTAAAACGGTCGCTGTCGGAACTGCGGGCGCTGCTGCCGACGCTGCCGGGAGCCTTTCTGGTCAAACCGGTGTTTCACGGCAGCTACACCCAGCGCGTGCGCGAGCTGATCGCGCGTGATCTGGCGCAGGGCTTCCCGGAGCTGGACGTGGTGGCGCAACAGTTCTGGATGACCGGACGCACCCTGCGCCGCAAGCTGCTGGCCGAGGGCAGCAGCTATCAGGGCATCAAGGACGACCTGCGACGGGAACGCGCCGTGCAATGGCTGGCGCAAGGAGAAATGAGTCTGGGTGAGATCGCGCTCGCCCTGGGGTTTTCCGAGTCCGGAGCGTTTATCCGCGCCTTCAAGTTATGGACGGGAGTGACGCCGGGACAATATATGGGGCAGAAGGCAGGAGGATAAATCCGGCTACCGGACGGCCGCCTGCTTCTGCAACCACTCCTCCATGTCGGTATTTTGCACCCGGTCGTAAATATCCTCGACGGGCAAGCTCAGGCCGATTGCCTCGAAACGAACTTCGTCGCCCAGGAAATAATGCTCCGATTGCCAGCCGGTACGACGACGCACCACTTCGATGTCAACAAAGTCCTGCTCAATCAGCACATATTCCTCAAGCGTGGGGATTTGCAGGTAAGCAACCCGCTTGGTGGTCTCGTCGATACGGCGGGTGGACTTGGACAGCACTTCGACCAGGATGACCGGCGTTTGCGTAAACACACTGTCTCCGGCCATCGGCGTGCAATCGACAATAACATCAGGATAGAAGTACTTGCTGCCGACCTTGGTTTTCATGTCAGCGGTATAAGGCTGGCAGGGCTTGCCTTCCAAATGGTTTCCCATCTTCCGATAAACATTACCCGCTATACGGTTGTGATTGGCGCTCGCCCCTGACATGGCGTACACATAACCGTCGAGATATTCATGCCGGACATCGGAGACGGCTTCCCCGGCCAGATAGTCTGTCTCACTGACCTGAACCCATTGATGTGCTGTCGTCATATCCGAATTCCCGCGGGCGCAAAGTGTCAGTATAGGTAAGTCTCTCGGGCGGAGTCCAGCCGCCTGTGAACCGTCCGGAGTCTGTCCATGGCGAGGCGCTCCTCGGCGTCACTCGTTTACGCCTCGTTACGCCCGGCATCCGGCAGGCGCGATACCTCTGGCAACACGGTCTCCATCCCGTCGGCCAGCAGCGGCGCGGCCGGCCCGGGCATCGCGGGCGGTTTGTATGCCAGCATTACCTGCTCCATCTGCTGCACCCGCACATTGACCACCTCATTGATGTGCTGATGAATCAATTGCTTGCTGGCAACCACGGAATCCAGCACCGCCTTGCGGCGTGATTCCAGCTGCTGCATTTGCTGGGTTTTGAACCGGATTTGCGCGGCCATTTCCAACTCGATACCCTTGAGGTAGCTGCTCCGCATATCCGAACCTTCCGGGAATTCCGCCAGTAACCGAAACAGGCCAGGCAGCTTTTCCGTCATGAAATCATCATTCTTGATATCCTGTTCCAGGTCGGAGTACAGGCTTTCCACCTGCCGGATTTGCGTGGTGGCGGCATGCTCAATCAACACCAGCCGCTCTTCCGCCACCACATTCACCGCCTTCAGCATCTCCATGAGCGCCTGCTGCATGGCATAAAATCCGCGCGCCCGTGTCTCGATCATGGCGGTTTCCATTTTGGCGTTGAACTCGGCCAACTCCATCTGGGTTTCCTTCCACAGCACAATACGGTCATTTTCCGCGCCGGCCAGTTTCAGCTTGGCGGCGCTTTCAATTTCAGCCACTTTGACCTTATCCGGCTCATACAGCGTGCTGGAAGAAGACCCACCGCCCGAGCGATAATCATCCCTGTCCCGATAGCCGGAATCCCCACTCCCTTTGTAGGTTCCGTCGCCAAAAATTTTCTCCCCGATATAACCGGCCGCACTGCTCACCCAACCGCCAATCGTACCTAACCAGCTCATGCTACTTACTCCCCTTCTGCAATTCCTTGCGCATCTTGAAGATCAGCGCGTTATAGTCGGTTTCACGCTTTTTGAGCGCTTCACTGTAGGCTTTGGCGTCCTGTAAACAGGCTTCCAGCGTGCGTTGCTGAAGCTGGCGCATTTCAGTTAGCACCAGTTGCGAGATTTCGCCCCGCTCAATCAACTGCTCTCCCTCCAGGAAACGCAGCACCTCGTCGGTATTGTCGCGTTGCCAGACTTCCGCCCAGCGCACCAGCCAGACTTTTTGCGCAGTGGTTTCGGTCGCAAAAACATGCTTCTGCAACTGCTCCATGAACTGATGCGTCAACTTGGCCAGCTCCAGTTCCTTTTCCAGCTTTTCCTGACGGTGGCCATTGGGCGCAAAGGCGAATTTGGTATGAATGCCTTGCCGTTCCTGCAGATAGAATTTGTCCAGTTGCTGCTGGTACGCCGTCAGGATGTCCAAAACCGCCAACACGGTTTGCGTGTCCAGTGTTTTGTCCAGCGCGGCATCCGCCAGAGGCAGCCATTGCGCTTCCATTTGCCGCCGCTCGCGCCGCCATTCGCCAAACCACACGGCCACTTCTGTACTGTCGATGCTGTTATCCGCCGCCTGGGTGTAAAGATCCGGCTGGAATTTATCGACAAAGACCGCGTACTGTTCCGCTCTCTCCCTTTCCGCGGCGACCAGTTGCTGCACAAATTCCTGACGCTCACCCAGCCACTCCAGTCCTTTCAGGGTTTCCGTGCAGAGGGTGGCGGTGTGCTCGGCCAGCAGCTCAAGCGGCGGGCGGGCTTGCCGGGCGACGTGGGCCAGTTGTTGCAGCGAGTCCTCCGCCCGGTTCAACTGATGCAGGTCTTTTTCCAGGGTTTCAAGTTGTCCGTTAAAGCGTATCAGCGCGGCGCGCAACGGCTCCAAGTTGAAATTGAGCCGGGTTTGCAAGGCCCGGCGGCGCTCTTGCAGCAGGCTCTTTTCGTCCTCGGTGAGATCCTTGCCCAGCGGCAGCTTTTGCGTCAGCTGGCTGTTGATGCGGTGGGCGCAATCCAGCAATGCCTGGTTTTCCCGGCTCCAGTCATCCAGTTGCGCCAGCAGGTAGCCCAACCAGCGCTTGGCGCTGCGGGTGTATTGCCAGACGGACTGGTTGGCGGCGGCGACATCGTATTCCCGCAAGGGCTGGGTGTAGTCAAAATCTGACGTGAAGGTCGTCTTGATTTCCGGGGCGGGCAGTTCGGCGATCTGCTTTTCCAATTCGATGAGCTGCGCCTGCAATTTCGGACGCTGAATCAGGGCGTCCAGCACCGGTTGCAGTTCCGGCTTGTCAAGAACCGGCTGCCAGCCCCGTTGCACAAAGAAGTCCAGCACCATTTGGGCTTTTTCAAGGGCGGTGTATTTTTGGACATCGGGCAGAATATTACTGTTGTAATACATCCTGCAATGTGGAATTCCAAATATTTGGGAGTGACTAAAATCGCTGCTATACGTCGTACCATCAAGACCATTCTCCGAAATAACCCAATAGCTGTTCTCCTTCTTGAATGTAATGATGACACCGTTTTTGATACGCCCTTTTTTGTTTGGCAAGGAACTGAAAGCACTCGCATACAGTGAATTAAATGTACACCAATTTTGCCAGTACCTGAATCCGTGACCTGACCTCTGCATATT
>CAZPZK010000179.1:0-6350 GCA_964591095.1 uncultured Moraxellaceae bacterium
GACCGCATCTGCGAGAACACGCTGGCCATCGCCAAGTATCTGGACGGGCACGAGAAGGTGTCGTGGGTGAATTACGCCGGGCTGCCGGACCATCCCGATCACGGGCTGGTGGAGCAGTACATGGGCGGACGGGCCTCCGGCATCATTTCCTTTGGCCTTAAGGCAGGCGGACGCGAGGGCGGGGCGCGGTTCCTCGACGCGCTGCAGCTGTTCACGCGGCTGGTGAATATCGGCGACGCCAAGTCGCTGGCGACGCACCCGGCGTCCACCACGCACCGCCAGCTGGACGCGGCGGAGCTGGCCAAGGCCGGGGTGCGGGAAGACATGGTGCGGCTGTCGGTGGGCATCGAGCACATCGATGACCTGATTGCCGATCTGGAGCAGGCGCTGGCGAGCGCGTAAGGATTCCCTCCCCCTTGCGGGGGAGGGCGGCGCTCACTCCGCCTTCGGCGTTTCCTTCAGCCGGTTCATGCCGATCAGCTTCAGGATGTATTTCTCGTAGACCGGCTCGCTGGAGCCGGCCTTCATCTTGTAGAGGAAATACTTTTCAAAACCGATCTTGGCCCAGTGCACCCACTTGCCCTTGGCGAACCAGGTAACGTTGCGCGGCGGAATCTGCGGCACGGCGAGGAAAGCGGCGCCGGTGTCGCCCATGTCGGCCAGGCACAGCGCGTTCCACGTGCCCACGGCTTCCGGCTCGCCGCCGGTCAGGTCGGCCTGGATGTTGTGGCAGATGGCCGTCCACATCGATTCGATCATGTAGCCGGTCTTGGGGGTGCCGGTAGGCACCGGTGTCTGTTCCACGGGCGGAATGGCGACACAGACGCCCGCCGAGAAAATGTTGCGGTATTTCGGACTGCGCTGGTGCTGATCGACCAGCACGAAGCCGCGCGGGTTGCACAGGCCTTCCACCGCCGCCACGGCGTCCACGCCCTTGAAGGCGGGCAGCATCATCGAATGCACGAAGGGCAGTTCATGCTGTTTCACCAGCACGCCCTGATCGTTCACCTCATCCACGAACATTTTCCCCGCTTCCACCTTGGTCACCCGCGCGTTGGTGATCCACTTGATGTGGCGGTTGCGCAGTTCCGATTCCAGCATGGACTTGGAGTCGCCGACGCCGCCCAGACCGAGGTGGCCGATATACGGTTCGCTGCTGACATAGGTCATCGGCACCCGGTCGCGTACTTTGGCCCGGCGCAGTGCGGTTTCCAGGATAAAGGCATACTCGTAGGCGGGGCCGAAGCAACTGGCGCCGGGCATGGCGCCGATTATGACCGGACCGGGGTTTTTCAGCAGTTTCTGGTAGTCGGCGTAGGAGGTTTCGGCATGGTCGAGAGTGCACACGGACTGGGTGTGGCCGCCGTGCGGGCCGGCGCCGGGCACTTCGTCAAAGGACAGCTTGGGGCCGGTGGCGATGACCAGATAGTCGTAACCGACGGTCTGGCCGTCCGCCAGTTGCACCTGATTGGCGGCGGGGTCAATGCGGTCGACGCGCTGGGCGATGAAGTCGATGCCCTTTTTGGCCAGATAGGGCGCGGCGGGAAAGCTGGTGTCGGGCCGCTTGCGCCAGCCGACGCCGATCCACGGATTGGAGGGCACGAACTGATAGGAATCGCGCTCGTTGATGACTGTGATGTTGGCGTCGCGTCCCAGGGTATCGCGCAGCTCGTAAGCGCCCGCCATGCCGCCCAGTCCCGCGCCGATGATGACGATGTGTGTCATGACCCTGTCCTCTGCCTGTGATAATCCCTTAAAGCTATACCCTGTGGGGTATAATGGCAAGTGCGACTTTTGTCGATAGCCCCGTCGCCGATAGTCGCGCCATTCGCTACAAAAAACCACAATCCGTTGGACGGAGTCTGCATTGACCCGCTTCGGCTCCAATGTGTACTCTCCGGTACATTCTGGGGTCTTTCCTGTTCTGGCCGGTTCGCGGACCCGTCCGCTGTCCGCCCGGCGCCGAGGTACTTTGATGACAGTTTCCGCCACTTTCCGCTGCGGCCTCACGGGCCTGGCCCTGCTATTGGCCGGCTGCGCCGTCGGCCCGGTCTACCAGCCGCCCTCAAATGCCGATCTGGGGGTTCCCGCTGCCTGGCGCGGCACGACGGCCGAGGCGGTGACGCCGGACGCCCTGTCGCAGTGGTGGCGCCGGCTGGGAGACGACCGCCTGAGCGGGCTGATTGACGAGGCGCTCAGGCATAACCCCGATCTTGACAGCGCCCGCGCCGCGCTGCGCGCCTCCCGAGCACGGGTGTCGGTGGCGGAAGCGGCGCGCTTGCCGTCGGTAACGGCCTCGGCTTCCGCCGCGAACAGCAAGTCCGGCGGCAATGCGGCGCGCGACCACTTTCAGGCGGGTTTTGACGCCGGGTGGGAGCCGGATATTTTCGGCGGCCAGCGCGCGGCCGTGACCGCGGCGGCGGCGGACGCCGATGCCGGCGCCGCCAATGTGGCTCAGGCGCAGGTCTCCCTGGCGGCGGAAGTGGCGCGCAACGATATCCAGGTGCGTTCGCTGCGGGCGCGACTGGACATCACCCGCCGTCATCTGGCCGCGCAGGAGGAAACCCGCGCCCTGACCGGCTGGCGCTTCCGCGCCGGGCTGGTCAGCGCGCTGGTGGAGGAGCAGTCAGTGGCGGCGCTGGAGCAGACCCGCGCGCAACTGCCGGTACTGGAGAGCAGCCTGGCCGTCGCTGAAAACCGGCTGGCGATCCTGACCGGCCAGGCGCCCGGCGCCCTGCGGCAGCGTCTGGCCGAGGCCGCTCCGTTGCCGTCGCTGCCCGCCGGTCTGGTGATCGGCATCCCCGCCGATACCCTGCGCCAGCGCCCGGACGTGCGGGCGGCCGAGCGCCGGCTCGCCGCCGAGACCGCGCGCAGCGGTGTCGCCGCCGCCAACCGTTATCCCTCCTTCCGCCTGTCGGGGTCGCTCGGACTGGAAGCCCTGACCCTGAGCGGCCTCGGCGACAGCAACGCGCTCAGCCGCGCCTTGTCGGCGGGCGTCACCGGCCCGCTGTTTGACGGCGGCCGCCTGCGGCAGCAAGAGCTTATCCAGCAAGCCGTGCAGGACCAGGCGCTGGCGGCCTACCGCGCCACGGTGCTGACGGCGCTGGAGGACGTGGAAAACGCCCTGGCCGCCCTGGCCGCCCAGCGGCAACGCCTCGTCGCCCTGACGGCCGGGACCCAGGCCGCCGTCCAGGCCCATGAACTCGCCCGCCAGCGTTATCAGTCCGGTATTACCGATTACCAGACCGTCCTCGATACCGAGCGCACCCGCCTCAGCCTGGAAGACAGCCGCCAGGGCTGCGAGGCAGATCTGCTTACGGCGCTGGTCCAACTCTACAAGGCCCTGGGCGGCGGCTGGACCGCGCCCGACCCTTCTTCCGCTTCAGCTTCCGGAAATCCGACATGAGCCAGAATCCCCCCTCTCAGGACGCACCGTCATCCGTGCTGGGTCCTAACCCCGGCCGTCGCCGTTTCGTCAAGCCGCTGGTGGCGGCCTTCGCCCTGTTGGGCGCGCTGGCCGTGTGGCAACCGTGGTCCTCCGGCACAACGGTCAAGACGGCCTACGAAACCGAGCCGGTGACGCGCGGCGACCTGACGGTCACCGTGTCCGCCACCGGCAACCTGCAGCCGGTCAACCAGGTGGATGTCGGCAGTGAATTGTCCGGCACCGTTGACAGCGTGCGGGTCGATGACAATGACCGCATCCGCAAGGGCCAGGTGCTGGCGACGCTGGACACCGCCAAGCTGCGCGACCAGATCATCCGCTCGCGCGCGGCGCTGGCGTCCGCCGAGGCGCGCGTCCTGCAGGCGGAAGCCACGCAGGCCGAGGCCCGCGCCAATCTGGCGCGCCTGCAGGAGGTCAGCCGTCTGAGCGGCGGCAAGGTGCCCGCCAAAGCCGAACTGGCCGCCGCCGAAGCCACCGCCAAGCGCGCCGAGGCCGATCTCGGCAGCGCCCGCGCCAGCGTGACCGAGGCCAGGGCGCAGGTCAGCTCCGACGAAACCAATCTCGGCAAGGCCTCGATCCGCTCGCCGATCGACGGCGTGGTGCTGGCGCGCAAGATCGAGCCCGGCCAGACGGTTGCCGCGTCGCTGCAGGCGCCGGTGCTGTTCTCGCTGGCGGAAGACCTGGCGCGCATGGAATTGCAGGTGGACGTCGATGAGGCCGATATCGGTCAGGTGCGGGAAGGGCAGAACGCCCGCTTTACCGTCGATGCCTGGTCCAACCGCCAGTTTCCGGCGCGTATCGTGCGCGTGGGCTTGGGCTCGCAGACCAAGGACGGCGTGGTCTCCTACAAGACCATTCTCCAGGTCGACAATGGCGATCTCAGCTTGCGGCCGGGCATGACCGCCACGGCGGAAATCATCAGTAACGAGCGCAAGGGGGCGTTGCTGATACCCAATGCCGCGCTGCGCTTTACCCCGGACACCACCGCCGAGAAGGAGGCGTCGGCCAGCTTCGTCAGCCGCCTGATGCCCAAGCCGCCCGCCACCGCCCGCAAACCGCGTCCCGCCGGCAAGAACGGCATTCCCAAGGTCTGGGTGCTGGGCGCCGATGGCAAGCCCGCGCCGCTGGAAGTGAAGACTGGCGCCACCAACGGCCAGTTGACCGAGATTCTCGATGGCGCGCTGAAGGAAGGCATGGCGGTGGTCATCGACAGCGTGAGTGCGAAGAAATGAAGGCGGACTCCCCCGGCGAGGCGCTGATCGAACTGCGCGACATCACCAAGACTTACGGGCAGGGTCAGGCCGCCTTCCAGGCGCTGCGCGGCGTCAACCTGCGCATCATGCCGGGCGAATTCGTGGCGGTAATGGGGCCCAGCGGCTCCGGCAAATCCACCGCCATGAACATCCTGGGCTGCCTGGACACACCCACCAGCGGCGAGTACCTCTTTCGCGGCCTGCGGGTGGAGCGGCTGGACCGCGACCAGCGCGCCCGGCTGCGCCGCAGTTACCTCGGTTTTGTCTTCCAGGGTTTTAACCTGTTGTCGCGCACCACCGCGCTGGAGAATGTCGAGCTGCCGCTGTTGTACCGGGGGGAGAGCAAGATCGCCCGTCACGCCGCCGCGCGCGCGGCGCTGGCCTCGGTGGGGCTGGCGGAACGCGAGGACCATACCCCGGCGGAGCTGTCCGGCGGCCAGCAGCAGCGCGTCGCCATCGCCCGCGCCATCGTCACCCGGCCGATGGTGCTGCTGGCGGACGAACCCACCGGCAACCTCGACACTCAGCGCGGCCGTGAAATCATGGAGTTGATCCGCTCGCTCAACAAGGAGCAGGGCATCACCATCCTGATGGTGACGCACGAACCGGAGATGGCCGCCTACGCCGACCGCATCATCCACTTTGTCGACGGCGTTGTCGCCAGCGACGTCCGCAACGGAGGGGCCGCCTGATGTGGTGGAACACGCTGCTGCTCGCGCTGCGCGAGATCCGGCGCAACCTGTTGCGCTCCTTCCTCACCATCCTCGGTATCGTCATCGGCGTGTCAGCGGTGATTACCATGGTGACGCTGGGTAACGGCGCCACCCAGGCGGTGTCCGACCAGATTTCCAGCCTGGGCAGCAACCTGCTGATGGTGCGGCCCGGCCAGCGCATGAGTCCGGGCCGCGATTCGGCGGGCGCGCCGCGCTTCAAGCTCGATGACGCCCGCGCCATCGAGGCGCAGATCGGATCGCTGAACGCGGTGGCGCCATCCGTGAGCCGCGGCGTGACGGTGGTCTATGCCAACCGCAACTGGGCGACCTCCATCACCGGCAGCACCGCCGCCTGGCTGCGTACCGGCAACTGGACGCTGGTCGACGGCCGCATCTTCACCGACAGCGAGGAGCGGGCGGGCAAGAATGTGTGCGTCATTGGCGAGACGGTGCGCCGCGAACTGTTTGGCACCCAGAACCCGGTCGGCGGCCGCATCCGCGTCAAGCAATTCTCTTGCGACATCATCGGTCTGCTGGGCTCGAAGGGCCAGTCCTCGATGGGCATGGACCAGGACGACGTGGTGCTGATGCCGCTGCATACCGTGCAGCGGCGGCTGACCGGCAGTCAGGACGTCAACACCCTCCTCATCTCGGTGAAGGACGGCGCCTCAATGGCGCAGGTCACGGCGCGGATCAAGGCGCTGATGCGCGAGCGCCGCAAGCTGGCCGAAAGCGAGGAGGATAATTTCAACGTTATCGACACCAAGCAGATCGCGGAAACGCTGTCCGGCACCATCAAGTTGATGACAACACTGCTGGGCGCGGTGGCGGCGGTCAGCCTGCTGGTCGGCGGTATCGGCATCATGAACATCATGCTGGTGTCGGTGACCGAGCGCACCCGCGAGATCGGCATCCGCCTGGCCATCGGCGCGCTGGAGC
>CAZPZK010000180.1:0-6318 GCA_964591095.1 uncultured Moraxellaceae bacterium
GATATTCAGTTCACACCACCCAAGGGGGTAGATGACATCAACGAGTTATAAGAGACAATCCATGCTTGACCCACGTCTGTTACGCAGCCAGCCTGAAGAAGTTGCGGCCCGCCTGGCATTGCGCCGGGTAACGCTGGATATCGCCAGATTCCAGGCTTACGAAGAGCGCCGCCGTTCCCTTCAGACCGAAACCGAACATTTGCAGGCTGAACGCAATGCGGGTGCCAAGCGGATTGGCATGGCCAAGAAGTCCGGTGAAGACACTACGCCATTGATGGCCCGGATGCAGGAGGTCAATGCCCGTCTGGAAACCGTCAAGGTGGATCTGGAATCCCTGCAAGCCGAATTGAATGCATTTCTGCTGACCATTCCCAATATCCCTCACGCCAGTGTTCCGGCGGGGGAGGATGAAAACGCCAATGTGGAAGTCCGTCGCTGGGGCACGCCGCGTGTCATGGAGTTTGAGGCGAAGGACCATGCGGATCTGGGAGAGGTGCTGGGCTACCTTGATTTTGGAACCGCCACCAAGATCACCGGCTCCCGCTTTTCGGTGCTCAAGGGACCGCTGGCCCGGCTGCAGCGGGCGCTGACCCAGTTCATGCTCGATGTCCATAGCCAGCAGCATGGTTATGAAGAAGTCTATGTTCCCTATCTGGTCAATGCCGACAGCCTGCAAGGCACGGGGCAACTGCCCAAGTTCGAAGAAGACTTGTTCAAGTTGCGCGGGGAAAAGGAGTATTACCTGATCCCGACGGCCGAAGTTCCCGTCACCAACATGGTTCGCGATGAAATCCTGGCTGCGGAACAGCTGCCCGCTCGATATGTGGCGCATACGCCCTGTTTTCGCAGCGAGGCGGGGTCGTATGGACGGGATACCCGCGGCCTGATCCGTCAGCACCAGTTTGAAAAGGTGGAACTGGTGCAGCTGGTTCATCCGGAGCAGTCGGAAGCCGCGCTTGAAGAGCTGACCGGCCACGCGGAAAAGATCCTGCAGATGCTGGAGCTGCCCTATCGGGTCATGCTGCTCTGCGGAGGAGACATGGGATTCTCTTCAGCCAAGACCTATGACCTGGAAGTCTGGTTGCCAGGTCAGGCGAAATATCGCGAAATTTCCTCCTGCTCCAATTTTGAGTCCTTCCAGGCCCGGCGCATGCAAGCCCGGTTCCGCAACGCGGATGGCAAACCCGAGTTGCTGCATACCCTCAATGGCTCGGGTCTGGCGGTTGGACGCACGCTGGTAGCCATCATGGAAAATTATCAGCAAGCGGATGGTCATATCGAGGTGCCGCTGGTGCTGCAACCTTACTTGGGCGGCGTTAGCCGACTGTAATCCGACAGGATGAACAGTATGAACAGGAGGCCGGGTGCTACATGCCCCGGCCTTTTTCATTTAGGTGCCGATTCTTGCTTTGCCTCCATCCGTTGTCTCCTGTCAGCGGGATTGCCGCACCCTGTCTAAAATTGATTTTTGATGACAGGGCTGGGCGTGGAACGCACCATCGTTGTCCGACAATTTCAACAAACCTCCGAAATGCTGTCACCGTTCATCGTCAATTTGACAGGCTTTATCCATCGAATGTCGCTTTCTGACAGAGGGATGACGCGTATTATCAAGTCTGATCTATAGTTGTTGATAAGATAGCCACATGTCGAATAAATACTCTAAATGCATCTCGCCTGGCGCGTAAAAGCAAAAATTAAGAATCCGAAATCAAACAGCAATTACAACAAGCTTAACCCTGTGCTAGACACTGGAGCGACCACCATGTACAAGAAAATCCTCGCCACATCCGCTTTGATCGGCGCCGCCATGACCGCCAACGTCGGCAATGCGTTCTGTCTGTTCAATTGCGATTACACCAAGACGAAATATCCGATTGTTCTCGCTCCGGGTGTGCTGGGTTTTGACAAACTGGTCGGTTTCGTTGACTACTGGTACGGGATTCCCGGCGCCCTGCGCGATGGCGGCGCCAAGGTCTATACCACATCCGCCTCCGCGTTCAACAGCTCCGAAGTTCGTGGCGAGCAGTTGTTGAAGCAGACACAGAATATTCTGGCCATTACCGGCGCGGCCAAGGTGAATCTGATGGGGCACAGCCACGGCGGTTATTCTGTGCGCTATGTCGCCGACATCATGCCCACCCGCGTGGCGTCGCTGACACTGATCCATAGCCCGGTCAAAGGTGCCGGTATGGCTGATGTCATTCGCAACGTCGCCCCGTCCGGAACTTTTTCCGCCTCTGTCGTGCAATCTGTCGGTACTGCGGTGGCGGGAATCGTGACGTTCCTCGCGGGCAACTCCTACAAGGAGGACTTCTTGGCCAGCATGGATTCCTTCACCACCAAAGGCGCGGCGACATTCAATGCCCAGCATCCCCGCGGTGTGCCGACAACGTCCTGCGGAGAGGGGGCTTATACCGCCAATGGCATCCGTAATTATTCCTGGAGCGGTACTACCGCCTTTGCCAATGCGCTGGATCCCCTGGACTATTTCTTTGGACTGACCAGCCTGGCCGGTTACGAAGCCAATGATGGTCTGGTCGGGCGCTGCTCCAGCCATTTCGGACAGGTGTTGCGCGACAACTATCCGTGGAACCATGGCGATGCCATCAACCAGATGTTCGGGATTCGCGGGTTGTTTACGCCTGCTCCGACAGATGTCTATCGTTCCCATGCCAACCGTTTGAAATCGGCTGGTCTCTAAGCAGCAAGCTTGCTATTGTACCGACGGCGGCCTTATGGCCGCCGTTTTGTTGTCTGCCGTGCTTGCAAAAGGAGAATAAAAACAATGCAGAAAAAAGCGACAATTGCCTTGGTCGGTGTGTTGCTGGTCATCGTTGCCGGTTTCCTGTGGGTTTCCCGTGACAAGAGCGAGGCCCCCGTCAGTGTGGGCAATGCGGATACCGGCGCGTTGACTGCCGAGAAGGTCAGCAGCGCCCTGAGCAATTCACGGGATGCGGCCTCCCGGTTTTCGACGGGGCTCGAAGGCATGCCGAAATCCTTGCAGGATACGGAGGTTGACGGGTCGCTTGAAGTGGACGGTAATGGCAATCTTGTGATCAGCCGCGGCGTGCGCCAGATGTTCGATTATTTTCTGACGGCGGTGGGCGAGGAGGATCTGACGACCATTATTGCCCGGATTCGCGCATATATCCGCCATAAACTGCCACCCAAAGCGGCGGCCCAGGCGGAAAAGCTGCTGGAGGCCTACATCTCCTATCGTGATGGTCTGGGGCGTTTGCCGCAGATTCAGGGCGATCCCACCCAGAATATCGCTGCGGTCAGGCAGCAGAAACAGGCCGTGCAGAGCCTGCGTTCCCAGTATTTTGACCGGGTGGTGATCGAGGCTTTCTTCGGGGATGAGGATGCCTATGACAACTACACCTTGGCGCGCCTCGAAATCATGCAGGACAAGAGTCTGTCTGCCACCGAAAAAGCCCGCCGGACTGCGGCCTTGCTGGATACCCTGCCGCCGGATCTGAAGGACAGCATCAAGACATTGAACCAGTATCAGGAATTACAGACACTCGAAAAGGATTGGAAGGCCCGTGGCGGCACGCCTCAGGAATTACGCGCCATTCGTGAGCAAATTGTCGGCCCGGAAGCCACCACGCGCCTGGAGGCCCTGGATCAGGAGCGCACGGAATGGGATGCGCGGATGAAGGATTATCTCAAGGAACGCGAAGCCATCCTCAAGAATGCAGCGCTCAGCGAACAGGACCGTCAACAGCAGGTTGCCACGATGCGCCAACAGCGCTTCAACCAGCAGGAGCAGGTCCGGGTTGATGCGCTGGAGCGTATCCATGACCAGGGACTCACTGTTCCGGACTGAAGACGGTGGGGTTTTCATGAAAAACGGCCGCATGCGCGGCCGTTTTTCATGGGACAAGCGGATGCTCAGAAGGTCAATTCCCGCAATTCCACGCCCCTTTCATCCGCAACGGCGATCACTGCGCGGCCATCCATTTCCCGCCAGTCTCCCAGCACCATGCGGCGCCCTTGCCGGCCCTCGCCGAGATCAATCACATGCTCACCCGGGCGATGGGTGTGCCCATGAATCATGAGGTTGACCTGATGTTCATTCATGGCATCGACCACGGCTTGTAGCGTGACATCCATGATGTTTTCCGCCTTGTTGCTATTATGCATCCGGCTTTCCGCCCGCCAGGCTTCCGCAATGCGCACCCGTTCATCCAGGGGTTTGGCCAGCATGACTTGTTGCCAGGGCAGGCCGCGGCTCTGCTTGCGAAAAGCCTGATAAGCTTCATCGCGGGTACAGAGCGCATCACCATGTTCGACCAGCATCTGATAGCCATAGCATTGGATGACCTGACGCTCGGGCAACAGAAAGCCGCGACATGACTTGATGAACTCGTCACCCATCAGGAAATCACGGTTTCCGTGCTGAAAATACACGGCCGTACCCCGGACACTGAGCCGGGTAAAGGCCTCGATGATCGACAGGTTGTAATCACTGCGGTTGTCATCACCGACCCAGGCCTCAAACAGGTCGCCCAGAACATATAAGGCTTCAGCCTGACCTTCCAAACGGTCAACCAGCGAAAGGAATCCGGCGGTGACCCGGGGCAGATCCGGTGATAAATGCAGATCGGAAATGAAATAAGTCGGCTTCATGAGGCGGCGTACACGCTGGGGGAGGGAAGCGGGCCGCATTCACGACCCGCCGGGAGTTCATTCACCAATCACTTCGGCCGATTCGATGATCACGGGCTTGACCGGAACATCACCGTGATAGCCAGAACGTCCGGTTTGCACACTCTTGATCTTGGCGACCACATCCATGCCTTCGGCGACCTTGCCAAAGACGGCATAACCCCAGCCTTGAACGGTCTTGGAGGAATAATTGAGGAAATCGTTCTTCTTGACGTTGATGAAGAATTGGGCGGAGGCGGAGTGCGGGTCCTGAGTGCGCGCCATCGCAATGGTGCCTTCATCATTTTTCAGGCCATTATCCGCTTCATTTTCGATCGGGGCTTGCGTCGGCTTCTGGTTCATGTTGCTGTCAAAGCCGCCGCCCTGGATCATGAAGCCATCAATCACGCGATGGAAAATGGTGCCGTTGTAATGGCCGCTACGAACATAGGACACGAAATTGGCAACCGTCTTGGGCGCTTTCTCAGCGTTCAGGTCAAGTACAATACGGCCGTAGTTGGTGTTCAGGGCAACTTGCATGGGCATCATCCTGTTATCAAAGGTAAAAAGCTTGTGACCATCTGGCGCAAGCGCTAGACTGGCCGTTTTTGCCGGCCCCTAATCATAGTGCCAACTTTCACGCTTGTCATGCGAGTTCCCGTTTACCATGGAAGCTAAAGATTTTATTCGCGCCCAGGTCGCTGAAGACCTGGTCTCGGGCAAACACGCCCGCATCATTACCCGTTTCCCGCCGGAGCCCAATGGCTACCTGCATATTGGTCACGCCAAGTCGATCTGCCTGAATTTCGGGGTGGCCCTGGAGGCCGGCGGTGAATGCAATCTCCGTTTCGATGACACCAATCCGGAAAAGGAAGACCAGGAATATATCGATGCCATCAAGCGTGATGTGCGTTGGCTGGGATTTGAATGGTCGGGGGATGTCCGCTTTGCCTCCGGTTATTTCGATGCGCTGCATGACTATGCACTGCAATTGATCCGGATGGGGAAGGCGTATGTCGACTCCCAGAGCGCCGAAGCCATCAGCCAGGGCAGAAGCACCCATAACGGAGCGGGCATCGAATCCCCTTTCCGTAATCGCAGCGTCGAGGAAAATCTGGCATTGTTCGAGCGGATGCGCAACGGTGACTTCAACGAAGGTGATTGCGTGCTCCGCGCCCGGATTGACATGGCATCGCCCAATATCAACTTGCGTGATCCGGTGATTTACCGCATCAAGAAGGTTGCCCATCACCAGACCGGTGACAAGTGGGTCATCTATCCAATGTATGACTACACGCATCCGATTTCCGATGCCCTGGAGCACATTACACATTCGCTGTGTACCCTGGAATTCGAAGATCACCGCCCATTCTATGATTGGCTGCTCGATACGCTGGGAACCCCGGCGCATCCGCAGCAGATCGAATTTTCCCGGCTTAACCTCAACTATACGGTGACCAGCAAGCGCAAACTGAAGCGCCTGGTGGACGAGGGCCATGTCAGTGGCTGGGATGATCCGCGCATGCCTACCATTGCCGGATTACGGCGTCGGGGATATACCCCGGAGTCACTGAGGGATTTTTGCGAACGGATCGGTATCAGCAAGAGTGAAGGGGTGGTGGATGTCGGCATTCTGGAATTATGCATCAGCAATCACCTTGAAAA
>CAZPZK010000181.1:0-6317 GCA_964591095.1 uncultured Moraxellaceae bacterium
GCTGGCCAGCAGCACCAGCACGCCCGCCAGCACCACGAACACCAGGATGGCCTGGACTGCATCGGCCAACTGGTCCATCAGCTTCTGCAATTCCGCCATGATCTGCCCGATATCGGCGAACACGATGGTCGGAAAACCCCGTACCAGACTGCTCATGGCGGCCTTGTCGGCTTCCGGGACATGGAAGCTGGCGAGGTAGCTGGCCGGATAGCTTTCCAGCAGCTGGCGGGGGAAAACCAGATAGAAATTGGGGCGGAAGTTGTTCCAGTCGACCGTGCGCAGGCTGCTGATGCGCGCTTCGACGTTGCCCTCCGCCATTTGCAGGCGCAGGGTGTCGCCCAGCTTCAGATCAAGACGCTTGGCCAGTTCGGCCTCCACGGACACTTCGGCGGCGCCCGGCTTGAACCATGCGCCTGCGGTCAGCGTGTTTTCCTCGGGCAGGGTGTCGCTCCAGGTCAGGTTCAGCTCGCGGTCCAGGGCATTGTCGCGGTTGCCGGAGTCTGGTTCGGCTTCCGCCGGCTTCTGCACGGTCTTGCCGTTGATCGCCACCAGCCGTCCGCGCACCACCGGGTAGAACGGCGAGGACCGCCAGTGATGCTGCCGGATGACGGCCTGTAAGGGCTGTACCTGATCGGCGGGAATGGCGATGGCGAACTGGTTGGGGGTGTCGGCGGGCAGGTCGGCGCGCCATTGCGCCAGCAGCTCGCTGCGCAGGCTGAACACCAGCAACATGGCAGTCAGGCCCAGTCCCAGCGCCAGCACCTGGCTGATGGTGGCCATCGGCTGGCGGGCCAGGCTGTCCAGCGCCTGTGTCAGCGGGCCGTGACCGGTGACCGTCCGCGTCCGCCAGCGGCGCAGGCCCAGCCACAGCAGGCCGCCGCAGAGCGCGGCCAGCCCCAGTCCGCCCAGCAGCACCAGTGACGTCAGCCACAGCTTGCCGGTTTCCAGCGTCATCAGCGCAAACAGCGCCGCCAGCGCCAGCGCGGTCAGGCGCAGCTTTGACCACTCGGCCGGTTGCAGATCGCGGCGCATCACCCGCAGCGGCGACACCTGCGCCAGCTTGAGGAAGGCGGGCAGGGCGAAGCCAACCAGCGTCAGCGTGGCGGTGGCGATGCCGGTCAGCAGCGGTTGGGTGATGGCGAATTCCAGCGTGGTCACCGGCAACAGGTCGGCCAGCAGCCGGTGCAGTCCTTGCGCGGCCAGGAAGCCCAGCAGTCCGCCCGCCAGCATTGCGGCCAGCCACAGGAACAGCAGTTGCCAGCTGAACAAGGCCAGGAGTTGCCGTCGGGTGCTGCCAAGGCAACGCATCAGCGCCAGGGCATCCAGATGCCGGTCGGCGTAGCGGCGGGTGGCGAGGGCGACCGCAATGCCCGACAGCAGCACGGCGGCAATGGCGGCCAGGCTGAGATAGCTGCCCGCGCTGTTGATCGGGTCGCTGACACGCTTGTTGCCGCTGGTGACGTCGCGCAGGCGTTCGTGCGGTTCCAGCCGGGGCTTGCCCCAGGTCTGGTAGGCCTGCAGGGCGGAGGGCGGTCCGGCCAAAAGCAGGCGATAGTTGACGCGGCTGCCGGGCTGCAGGATGCCGGTGGCGGGCACGTCGGCCAGATTCATGATCAGGCGCGGCGACAGCGCGGCGAAGCCGTTGCTGCGGTCGGCATCGCGGTCAAGGATGGCGGCAATGTGCAGCGTTGACTCGCCGATTTGCAGGTTGTCGCCTTCCCGGGCCTGCAGCAGCCCCAGCAGCCGCTCCTCCACCCAGACCGTCCCGGCTGCCGGAATCCCGGTCAGGCCGTTGCGCAACTTCAGTTCGCCGCGCAGGGGATACCCGGCGCTGATGGCTTTCACCGACACCAGCTGGAACTGTTCGCCGTGCTGCGCCATGCTGCCGAATTCCAGGGTTTGTGTCTGGCGCAGTTGCAGCCGCCGCGCTTCGTCCACCCACAAAGGCCGGATGCCGCGCGTGCTGCCCAGCACCAGGTCCGCCCCCAGCAGTTGCGCGGCCTGCTGGCGCATGGCCTGTTCCAGGCTGCTGCTGAAGAAACGCAGGGTGGTGGTGGCGGCGACGGCCAGCATCAGCGCCGCCAGCAACAGCGTCAGTTCCCCGGCGCGCCAGTCGCGGCGCAGCAGGCGCCAGGCCAGCGCCCTCATGCCTCCGGCTCCAGCAGGCGGCCGCTGTCCAGGCGCAGGCTGCGGCCGCAGCGTTGCGCCAGCGCCGGGTCGTGCGTCACCAGCACCAGCGTCGCACCCTGTTCGCGGTTCATGGCGAACAGCAACTCGATGATCTGCTGGCCGGTGCGGGCGTCAAGGTTGCCGGTGGGTTCGTCGGCAAAGAGGAATTGCGGGCGGCAGGCGAAGGCGCGGGCGATGGCCACCCGTTGCTGTTCGCCGCCGGAGAGCTGGCGTGGGGTGTGTTGCAGCCGTTCGCCCAGCCCCACCCGTTGCAGGCAGTCTATGGCCAGCGCCCGGTCCTCTCGCCCGGACAGCGACAGCAGCACGTTTTCCAGCGCGGACAGGTGCGGCAGCAGATGGAAGGACTGGAAGACGAAGCCGACATGGCGTTGGCGCACTTCCGCGCGGCCATCTTCATCCAGTTGGCTCAGGTTGTGTCCCAGCAGCGTCACCGAACCGCCGGACGGCGTATCCAGTCCGGCCAGCAGGCCCAGCAGCGTCGATTTGCCGGAGCCCGAAGCGCCGACAATGGCGACGCTTTCCCCGGCGCGGACCGTAAAATCCATCTGTTGCAGAATGGTGAGCGGGCCGTCCGGACCGGCGACGCTTTTGCTAAGGTGGCTGACAACCAGAGCGTTTTCGGGAACTGTAGTCATGATGCGAGTGAAGGCTGTCCTGCTGGCGGGGCTGCTGGCGTCGACCCTGTCGGCGCAGGCGGCCACGGTGGTGGTTTTCGGCGATAGTATCAGCGCCGCCTATGGTCTGGAGGTCAACAAAGGCTGGGTTGCAAAACTGCAACAGAGGCTGGATCGCGAGCAGCCCGGCAAGCACAAGGTGATCAACGCCAGCGTCAGCGGCGAGACCACGCAGGGCGGCGTGCTGCGCCTGCCCAAGGTCCTGAATCAATACCAGCCTGATGTGCTGGTGCTGGAGCTGGGCGGCAACGACGGCCTGCGCGGCCAGCCGGTTCCGCTGATGGCAAAGAACCTGACGGCGATGATCACTCAGGCGCGGCAGCAAAAGGCCCGGGTGCTGCTGGTCGGCATGCGCATTCCGCCCAACTACGGCAAGGCCTACACCGAAGCCTTTGCCGCTACCTTCCCGCAAGTCGCCAAGGCGACCAAGGTGCCGTTGCTGCCCTTCCTGCTGGAAGGCGTCGGCGGCCGTCCGGAACTGATGCAGGACGACGGCATCCACCCCAACGCGCAGGCGCAGGACCGGCTGTCGGACAACGTCTGGCCGCATTTGAAGCCGCTGCTCAAACCCTGAGGTGACCGTCCGGTTTCGTTTTCCGCTTTCCCCTGGGCCGCCGGCTTGCTAGATTAATGGTTCCAAAACAGAACTCATGTTAAGGCGATGTCGTTTGCAACGATGATGGCCGCCGCAAAGGCGTCGGCGCAGGTGGAAATCGAAGCGGGCTGGGGGCAGGGGCGCGCCAGTTTCGGCGGGCTGGTGGCGGCGGTGCTGCTGGCGCGCTTGTCGGCGGTGGTGCCCCCGGACCGGCGGCTGCGCTCGCTGTCGGTGTCCTTTGTCGGGCCGGTGGCGCCGGGACCGGCGACGCTGGAAACCACGGTTTTCCGCAGCGGCAAGTCGGTGACGCAGGCCGAGGCGCGCCTGATGCAGAACGGCGACGTGCAGGCGGTGCTGCTCGCCAGTTACGGCACGCATCGTGAGTCAGTGGTGCGGGTGCCGTCCACCGCGCTGGCGGAGATTCCGGTGCCGGCGAACGGCCGCGCCATGCCCTATCTGCCGGGGCGCATGCCGGAATTCCTGCAACAGTTCGAGATGGTGTGGGCGGAAGGCGGCTTCCCGTTCAGCGGTCAGGACAAACCGGATTTCGCGGGCAGCGTCCGTTTCCGCGATACCTCCGCGCCGTTCACGCTGGAGCATTTCGTGGCGCTGGTGGACGCCTGGCCGCCGTCGGTCTTGCCGATGTTGAGCACGCTGGCGCCCGCCAGCACGCTGTGCTGGACGCTGGAGCTGCTGGAGGAGGAGCTGGACCCGGACCCGGCGGCGTGGTGGCATTACCGCGTCCGCACCGACCTCGCCGCCGACGGCTACGGCCACGCCGAGGCGCGCCTGTGGGCGGCCGACGGGCGTCTGGTCGCCGTCAGCCGCCAGACGATCACGGTATTCGCGTAGGTCTCAGCGGCTCGGGGCTGGCGTCCAGGCCAGCTTGAGTTGCGGGTCACGGCGCAGCGTCTCCGCCGCCACGTCCAGCACTTGCGCCCGCAGCGCCGCCAGCGCCACGCCGTCGCAGGCGCGACCGGTATGCTCTTGGGCGCAGGCAATGCTGCCGCTGCCCCAGACCGGGTCGTAACGGTCGGTATCCGCCGCCAGCGTCGCGCCTTGCAGCAGGATCACCAGGTCGCCGTTGCGTGCCGGGTCGAGGGGATTGGCGAGCAGGAAGGGCGCGCGCAGTGTCCGGCCCCCGGCGGTGGCCAGGGCCTCGCGCGCTTCCCCGGCCAAAAAGTCTTGCCATGCCTGGCGTTCGGCCGCCGCCATGCGCGGCAGGTACACCTGCAGCGTCAGCGGTTGCCAGCGCCCGGCAGGACGATCGGCATCGCCCAGACGGCGGGCGAAGGGCGCGTGCAGGCGCTCGGCCAGCGCGCCGGGCGGGTCGGCGGCTGCGGACAGCCGCCGGGTATAGCCGAGCACGCATTCCGCCTCGCGGCACAAGCGGTCGAGCGGACTGTCGGCTGCCAGAGAAAGGCTCCAGCTCAGGCCGACCTCCAGGGCATAAGCCGGCGTGTCGGCCGACCGTTGCAGGAGGCTGACCTCCGCCCGCAGTTCCGTCTGTTGCAATGGCACGAACACCGTCTCGCGCCATTGCTGCATCCGTTGCAGGCGGGCCTGGTCGGCGGCCAGCGCCCGGCTTTCAACGTCCGCCAGCTGCGGGGTCAGCGACAGCAGTACGTCGCGGGTGGCTTGCAGGTTATCGCCCAGTTGCCGCCGCAACAAGGCTTCCTGTTCGTCCAGCAGCGCCTGCCGTTCGGCGTCAATCGCCTGCAAGCGTTCCCGCGCAAGGGCCGACAGGCCGGCGCGCAGCACCGCGTTTTCCTGCGCCAGTTGCGCCATGCGCCGGGTTTTCTCCGCATCCTGGCGCAGCGCGGCCACGCGCTGGGCGAGCAGGCTGTCATCGACGCGGGCGCGGGCGCGCAGCGTCAGCCGGGTATAGCCGTCGGCCTGGGGCTCAAAGCGTTCTTCCAGGCTTTCCAGTTGCACCAGTGCGCCGCGTATCTGCGTGATCTGCTCCTCCAGTTGGTCGCCGCGTAGGGTGGTGCGCCCTTCCACGTAGACCCCGGCTTCCCCGGCCGCCTGCATCCGCAACCGGTCGAGCGCGGCGGCGCGGGCGCTGGCGCGGCTGTCGGTGTCGCCCATCCGGAAGGCGGTCTGGTATTCCTTCTCCCAGGCGTTGACGCTGCCGCCCAGGACCAGCGTCAGGCAGAGCCATAGCGCGCGGGACGGGGCGCGCATCATGGCGTCCCGGTGGCGCTGTTCAGGCGGCGATGCTGCTCCAGTTGCGCGCCCAGCCGGTCATAGGCCTGCTGCAGTTGCCGGTCATTCGCTTGCCGCTTCTTGGCCTGCAGCGCCTGATTGAAGGTTTCATAGGGCATCTTCAGCAGGATGTAGGTCTGAAAGCGGCCATCCACGGCTACGGTCTGCCGCTTGACCTCCTCGCAGCCCACCACCGAGACATAATCCACCAGCGACGTGATGATGCTGTCAAACTGGCCGGACGCGCGGCCGTTGCTGTCCTGCTGCAGCATGCGCTCGCTGCCCGCCAGTTCCTGCTGCAGGTTCTTGGCGAGGGCATATTCCGCCTGCAACTGTGCCTTCTTCAAGGACATCGGCAGGGTGTCGCTGTCGCCGATGCCCAACGCGTAAATGCCGTTGCTGTCCGGGCGCGGCGTCGCCTGCGCCCAGTCTGGCATGACGTCCAGGGCCTTTTCGGCCTGATGCTGGGCCGTTTCACGGCGCTTCTTGTCGATGTGGGCTTCCTCTCGCGCCATTTGGGTGGCGGGAACGGAACTGCAGCCTTCCAGTATGATGACGCCCAGCGCGGCCAAGGCATAAAAACGTTTGAGGGTGCTTTTCATTTCGGGCTTCCTTGATGTTGCATCGGGTGATGCTGAAGCCCTTTAAGC
>CAZPZK010000182.1:0-226 GCA_964591095.1 uncultured Moraxellaceae bacterium
CTCAATCCACTGCGGCAAATTGCCGCGGGAGTAGGACAAAGCCGGTTTTGAACCTACATCCGGAAAAGGTTTGCGAGTATTATTGGAAGGCGGACTTCATTTCAGACTTTCATTCACCGAGAAACAACCATGAAAAAACTCCTGCTCTCCGTCGCCAGCCTTGCCCTGCTCTTTTCCGGCGCCGCCACGGCCGCCGAGCGTTCCGGCGAGGATGTGTTCAAGGCTA
>CAZPZK010000182.1:236-6292 GCA_964591095.1 uncultured Moraxellaceae bacterium
CCGCCCGTGACAAGCGACACCAAAGCAGCAGTAGGCCGCCTGGGCGCCCCGCGTCGCCAAAGGCAAGGAAGCGCTGTACACCAGCGCCCTGAAGGGAATCCGCGCCATGCCGGCCAAGGGCACTTGCGGCAACTGCACCGACGGCGAGATCAAGAAGGCTGTCGATTACATGATGGCCAAGGCCAAGTAATCGCGTGCCCCCCATACAAGAGGGGAGCCGCATGGCTCCCCTCTTGCTTTCGATTGCGATGAAACCGGATGACACTTATTCCGTCTGGAAAAGCGCCGCCACAAACTCCTTGGCGATAAACGGCCTCAAATCGTCAATCTTTTCACCGACGCCGATATACCGGATCGGAACATGGGTGCGGCTGGCGATATTGAACAACACCCCCCCCTTGGCGGTGCCATCCAGCTTGGTGATGGTCAAGCCAGTCAGGCCGACCGCCTGATCAAACTCCTGCACTTGGGCAATCGCGTTCTGTCCTGTTCCGGCATCCACCACCAGCATGGCTTCATGAGGCGCCGCGCCATCCAGCTTCTGGATGACACGCTTGACCTTCTTCAGTTCTTCCATCAGGTTGGATTTGGTGTGGAGACGCCCGGCGGTATCAATGATCAGCACGTCGACATCCTTGGCGCGCGCGCTTTGCAAGGCATCGAAAGCGACAGAGGCGGAATCGGCGCCGGTCCCCTGGGCAACCACCGGAATGTGGTTGCGCTCACCCCAAACCTGCAATTGCTCGACCGCTGCCGCGCGGAAGGTGTCGCCGGCGGCCAGCATCACTTTCTTGCCTTCCTTTTGCAGCCGCTTGGCGAGCTTGCCGATCGTGGTGGTCTTGCCGACACCGTTGACGCCGACCATCAGAATGACATAAGGCCGCTTGGCGGGATCGATCTGCAATGGCTTGACGCGCGGCGCCAGCAAATCCACCAACTCCTGCTGCAACGCCTTGTAAAGACCGTTGGAATGCGTCAACTCCTTGCGCGACACCCTTTCGGTCAGATTGCCGATGATGGTACGGGTAGCGTCAATCCCCATATCCGCCAACAACATCTGGGTTTCGATTTCCTCCAGCAGCTCGTCATCGATTTCCTTGCCGCCGATCAGCAAGGTCACCATCCCATTGGTAAAGGAGTCACGGGTGCGGCTCAGACCGCTTTTCATCCGGGTGAAAAAACTGCTGCCCGTGCCGGAAACATGCGCATGGCCGGTCGCGGCATCAGCGTGTTCCTCAATCGCCGCCACCGGCACTGGAGCCGCCTGGGGTGCGGCGGCAACAACGGACCGAGGATTCTCGATGATCGGGACATCAACCACCGGCAGGCTCGGCAAGGTGACATCCGTGCTTCCTTCCCAGGACCAATCCGCCGTCGGATCTTCATCGGGAACGCTGATCGGCACCTCATTGCCTGGGGCCGGGGTTTCGGGAACGGTATCGGTTTTTTTCCAGGAGAAGAAGGCCTTCAGGCCGGGCTTGCCGCCGGAAGGGTTGTCATGCTCAGACATAGGGTCATCCACAAAGATTAACAAAGCACCCGAAAAAGTTGCGCTATGCTACCACTCCTCCGCCATTCTCCCTATATAAAGCTCTCGTATGCGTTGCAAACCGTGGCTCTACCCGATATTGGCGCTGCTGTCGCTGACAGCACATGCCGCCCCTACCCAGGAGTTCACCCTGGCCAACGGCCTGAAGGTGGTGGTGCGCGAAGACCACCGCGCGCCCGTGGCTGTCACCCAGATCTGGTACCGCGTGGGCTCCAGCTACGAACCGGCCGGCAAGACCGGGATGTCGCATGCGCTTGAACACATGATGTTCAAGGGAACCGACAAGGTTCCGGCCGGTGAGTTCTCCCGTCTGGTCGCCTGGTTTGGCGGCACGGACAACGCCTTCACCACCGATGACTATACCGCGTACTATCAGGTCTACAGCAGCAACCGTGTCCCGTTGGCGCTGGAGATGGAAGCGGACCGCATGGTCAATCTCAAGATGAGCGCCGAATCCTTTGCCCAGGAAATCCGGGTCGTGATGGAGGAGCGCCGCCAGCGCACCGATGACAATCCACAGGCCCAGGCGATGGAGCGTTTCCAGGCCCTGGCCCTGTTTACAACGCCTCATCGGACACCGACCATTGGCTGGATGCAGGATCTGCAAAACCTGACGGTCGAGGACCTCCGATCCTGGTACCGGCAGTGGTACGCTCCCAATAACGCCACGCTGGTTGTGGTTGGCGACGTGGATCCCAACCGCATCCGGGAGCTGGCTGAGCAGTATTTTGGCGCCATCCCCGCCCAACCGCTGCCGGTGATGGCCCCGCCGCGGGAGCTGTCGCAACCCGGCCAGCGGGACATGCAGCTCTCATTGCCGGCCAAGGTTCCTGCGCTGTACATGGGCTTCAACGTCCCCAGCCTGACTACCGCCGCGAGCCCCAAGGATGCCTATGCCCTGCGCATGCTGCTCAGTATCCTGGATGGCGGCCTCAGCGCGCGCCTCGAAAGCCGCCTGATCCGGGAGCAACGCACTTTGGCCTCGATCAGCACCAGTTACAGCCTGCTGGCTCGCGGCGATACCCTGTTCACCATCACCGCCATTCCCTCCGAGGGCGTGACCCTGGAACAGGCCCGCCAGAAAATTCTGGATGAGCTTGAAGCCCTGAAAACAGAAAGCATTTCACCGCAAGAACTGGAACGCGTCTATGCCGGAGTGATTGCCGACAATGTCTTCCGGCTGGACAATATCCAAGAGCAAGCCAGCCTGATCGGCATGCTGGAAAGCATCGGCGTGGGTTGGAAAGTCATGGATTCGCTGGAAGAGAACCTGAAAGCGATCACGCCGGATGATATCCGCAATGCCGCCCGGCAATGGCTGTCCGGCAACAACATGTCTACCCTCCTGCTCAAGCCGGCCGCCCTCAATATCGGGGAAGCCAAATGAAACATCTTCTGAAACTCCTGATTCTGGCTCCCTCGCTCTGTCTCGCCGCTCCTGAAGGTGCTCCGGTCATGGCGGGCCCCCTGACGGCGCTGGAAAAACTCGACAGTGTCCGCCTGGTCAAGGACACACCCGTGCCCAGCCGCGCCATCCAGGTTCGCAGTTGGCAAACCGTGAAGGGCAGCAAGGTGATGTTTGTCCAGAGCCAGGATTTGCCCATGCTGGATGTGCGTGTCGTCTTTGATGCCGGATCGGCCCGCGACGGGGAGAAATCCGGTCTCGCCAGCCTGGTCAGCCGCATGATTGACGAAGGCACAACGTCCCGCGATACGACGGCGATTGCCGCCGCTTTTGAAAATCTCGGAGCCAACTTCAGCGCCGCCTCCTATCGTGACATGTCGATTGTGAATTTGCGCGTGCTCAGTGATAACCGCTATCTGGAGCCGGCACTGGATGTCTACACGGACATCCTGGCCAATGCGGCTTTCCCCGATGCGTCCTTCAACCGCATTTTTGACGGCGCCCAGGTCGGGCAGCAGCAAAAGCAGCAATCTCCGGCATCTCAAGCCAGCACACTGTTCTACAAGAACCTCTATGCCTGGCACCCCTATGCCCTGCCCCCCACCGGCACGGCGGACAGCCTCCGCACGATCAAGGTCCAGGAACTGCGGGACTTCCATCGCCAGTACTTTGTCGCCGCCAATGCCGTGATCGCCCTTGTCGGCGATATCGATGAAAAACGCGCCCAGCAAATCGCCGAACGCATCAGCGCCGCTCTTCCCGAAGGCAAGCCGGCTCCCGCCCTGCCCGAGGCCCCGACACTGACGCGCAGCCGCCATCTTCACTTGAGTTTTCCTTCCACCCAGACCCACATTCTGGCCGGTCAACCCGGGATCAAGCGCGGGGACCCGCAACAGGATGCGTTGACCGTGGGCAATGAAATCCTCGGCGGCGGCGGCTTCACCACCGTATTGATGCAGGAGTTGCGGGAAAAGCGGGGCATGACCTACGGTGTCTACAGCAACTTTGTGCCGATGCGCGCCCAGGGCCCCTTCCTCATCAATTTGTCGACACGGGGCGACCAGACCGGACAGGCGCTTGACCTGATCCGGGACATCCTTCGCAACTTCATCAAGCAGGGTCCGACCGAACAACAGGTCCAGGAAGCCAAGGACAATATCCTGGGCAGCTTTCCGCAAAGCACCGCCAGCAACAATGACATTCTGGCCTATATCGCTTCCATGGGCTTCTACAACGAACCGCTGGATTTCCTGGAGACCTATCCGCAACGTATCCGCGCCGTCACCGCGGAGCAGGTGCGCAAGGCGCTGAAATCGCACTTGAGCGCGGACAAGATGCTCTACGTTACCGTGGGCCAGGGCGTCGAAGTCAAACCATGAGCAAGCCGTCGGCCAGCACGCTGCGCATCATCGGCGGCCAATGGAAGCGTCGCAATGTCCGCTTCCTGGCCGTGGATGACCTGCGTCCGACACCGGACCGCGTGCGGGAAACCGTCTTTAACTGGCTGCAGTTTGACATTCAGGGCAAGCGTTGCCTGGATGCCTTTGCGGGAAGTGGCGCGCTGGGACTGGAGGCGCTGTCGCGCGGAGCGGCCAGTTGTCTTTTCCTGGAAAAGAGCGCCGTTCAGGCCAGGCAGTTGCAAGCCACCTTGAATGAGTTGGGTGCAGCTAATGCCGACATCCTGACCGGGGACAGCCTGACGCTGCTGGCCCGCGTGACGGAACCCTTTGATCTGGTTTTTCTCGACCCGCCCTATGCCCTGAACCTGTGGCAACCGGTCATGGAGTTGCTGGCGGTCCGCCAACTGCTCGCGGCAGATTGCCTGGTTTATGTGGAAGCAGACAAGCCGTGGGAAGAACTGGGTATTCCGGAGGATTGGGAATTCTTCAAGGAAACCAAGGCGGGGACGGTGAAGGGATATCTTGCTCGCCGGGCTTGAGTCCTCAAAGACAATAAAAAAGGGACATGACGTCCCTTTTCTATTGCGAATCCGGCTTACGCCAGTTCGCCCAGCAAGCCGTTGATCCGCTTCACATACCCCGCCGGATCGGCCAGCGCGCTGCCTTCCGCCAGCGTCGCCTGATCCAGCACGATCAGCGCCAGGTTCTCAAAACGCCCGTCATCCGCCGTACCTGCCATGCGCGCCAGCAACGGATGCTGCGGATTGATTTCCAGTGTCGGCTTCGATTCCGGCAGCTTCTGGCCGCTGGCTTCCAACATCTGCCGCAGCGCCGCGCCCAGATCATACTGGCTGCGCACCAGACAGGCCGGCGAATCGGTCAGACGCTGGGTGGCCTTGACCGCTTCCACCTTGTCGCCCAAGACCTTCTTCAGGCGTTCCACCAGCGACTGGCTTTCCTGCTGCAGCTTTTCCTCGGCCTGCTTGTCCTCCTCGCTCGACAGCTTGCCCAGATCCAGATCGCCCTTGGCGACGTGCTGGAAGGACTTGCCTTCAAACTGCGTCAAGTGGCCCATCAGCCATTCATCCAGACGGTCGCTCAGCAGCAATACTTCCACGCCTTTCTTGCGGAACACTTCCAGATGCGGGCTCTGGCTGGCGGCCGCCCAGCTGTCAGCGGTGAGGTAATAGATCTTGTCCTGCCCTTCCTTCATTCGGCCCACGTAATCGGCCAGCGACACCGACTGGATGGCGTCCGTGGTGTGGGTCGAAGCAAAACGCAGCAACTTCAGAACCTTGTCCTGATTGGCGTGATCTTCCGCCACGCCCTCCTTCAGCACCTGGCCGAACTGCGCCCAGCAAACGGCGTAATCTTCCGGCTTGTTCTCGGCCATCTGCGTCAGCATGTCCAGCAGACGACGGGTCAGCGCCGACTTCATGCTGTCTACCACCTTGCCGGATTGCAGCAGCTCACGCGATACGTTCAATGGCAGGTCGTTGGAATCGACAATGCCCTTGGCGAAACGCAGGTACATCGGCAGGAACTGTTCAGCGTCGTCCATGATGAAGACGCGCTGCACATACAGCTTCAGGCCGCGCACGCCGTCGCGATGGTAGAGATCCTGCGGGGCGCGCTTGGGAATGTACAGCAGCGAGGTGTATTCCAGGTTGCCTTCCACCTTGTTGTGGCTCCACGACAGCGG
>CAZPZK010000183.1:0-4831 GCA_964591095.1 uncultured Moraxellaceae bacterium
ATCGCATTGTCTGGCCTTTGTGCCCAAGGGCGATGGTTTCAATGCCATCGAATGCCGGGACTTGGTTGTTCAGGATCCGACAGCGGACGGACTCAGCTTTACCGGCAACAAGGACAATGTATTTGGCGAGATCCGCGTTTCCGGGGTTGAAGCATCAACGAGGCAGCGCAGCCGCTCCGATATTACGGTGACTGGCGGCTTTGATCTTTTTATGGTGGCCAAATGCCGCGTGCAGCGGCTTGAGATTGAAACCAACTCCCATGCCGTGAACAAGGCGCATCGGGTGTTGATCAGCCAGGTAAACTGTGACTCCCTGGATTTCCTGCTGAAAAAACTGGGGGGAAAGGATGTTTTTGGTCCCTTGGTAGTGGAGCAGTGTGAAATCCGCAAGCGTTGTTTTATCGGTAATTTTGACGCGATATTCAGTCGGTGCAGTCTGATATTGTCGGAACCGGCGCGATTGATTGGTGGCCGCGTCCGCTTTGAGTCCTGCCGCTTCCAGATTGGCGCCGACTTCAGCAATCCCAAGAAAGCCGATGGCCTGGTCTTCAGCGCCACCTCCAACCCCGAGCGCGCGGCCTTCCACGAGTGTGAGTTTTCGGGGGAGCCACCGCAATCCGGCTTTGCCTTCTTTGCCAACCGGGACGGTCTGATTCCCGAGCCAGTCCGCTTTGAACACTGCCGCTTTCTGTCGGCAACGGTTCCCGCCGCGCAGATCAGCGGAGGACGCTATGTCTGGGACAGTTGCGAATTTCGTACGACCGGACCGGCCGTCATTCAATTTAACGCCACCGTGGAGAAAAGCGAGTTGACGTTCAGTGGCAACCGGGTGCTTGCGGCAGGCGGTTACTTGTGGCGGCCGCCCACTGGCGGAAAGAAGATCCGGGTCTGGATGCGTGATAACCAATCGCAGACGCCGGGACAGTTGGTGGATTTTCAGGACTACGACACAGTCGCCCAGCCGTATGGGCCGGCGCGCGAGGACCAGGCGGTCGTCCAACTGGTATTGATCGACCGTTATTTTTCACTGCCGCAAAAACCGGTCACGGGTAAGTGGATTAAAGGGCAGGTCATCTACCGCAATGTCACGGCCGCTTCCGGAGAAGCCTCGGGTTGGTATGTGGTGAACAGTGGCGAAGCGCGTGATAACGGGACGTTCAAGGCCTTTTGATCGTCCCGTCAGGCCGGTTTCTCACTGACGATCGAGAAAACCGGCCAGCATCTGGCGGCTGTGGATCTGCGCGTCGATCACCGTCATGAAGGTGTAGGCGCCCACGAATTTGCGGCTGATGAACATC
The DNA here is from genome assembly GCA_964591095.1 of uncultured Moraxellaceae bacterium. Lineage (GTDB taxonomy): Bacteria > Pseudomonadota > Gammaproteobacteria > Pseudomonadales > Moraxellaceae > Fluviicoccus. The sequence continues at coordinate 1,299 of CAZPZK010000183.1, forward strand.
AATTCCTTGGGTGGGACGGTAAAATGGCGCGTGGCGGCTGACTTGGCGGCGCGCGCCATGACCCGGTTATGCAGGTTGGCCTTGGCCCAGATGTAGCCGCCATCCGCGGTCAGGGCATCCTGGGGCGCCCCGCTCATGTCGGAGAAGGGCTCAATGGCCAGGAAGAACAGCTCCGCCAGTCCTGTGCGGACATCCAGGGGAATGCTCTGGAAAAACGGATGGTCCTTCATGCATTCAAGCATGGCCTCCATGTCACGGTGGAAGGCGGCGCGGGTCAGGTTGCGCGCCAGCGCCAGCAGGTCATCCGGAAAGTCGCGCACCGCACCGAAATCCAGCAGCACGATGCGGTCCGGGTGGTTTTCGCTGCCATCGCCCAGGCGCACCAGATAATTGCCGAAATTGGGGTCGGTCTGCATTTCCCCCCATTCGAAGACTTCGCGGCAACAGATTTCCAGGGACGCTTCCGCCAGCCGGTTCCGCCGCTCCTGCGACAACGTCATGATCGCGTTGCTGTTGATGGGGACGCCATGTTCGTAAGACATGGCAATCACCTTTTCGGTGCTGTAATCCGGGTAGATCTTGGGGACAACGTAGCGTTTGTCGTTCTTCAGGTGTTCGTGGAAGAGCCGGGTGGTTTCCATTTCCTGCGGATAATTCACCTCGCGGTGCATCATCATCCGCACTTCTTCCAGCCACTCTTCAAACTCGCGGGTCTGCGGCACGACGCGGGCGAGGCGCATCATTTGCGCCACCAGGCCGAGGTCGGAGTCAATGGCGTCGGCGACGCCGGGATACTGGATCTTCAGCACCAGTTCCAGACCGTCGGACTTGCGCACCGCGCGGTGGACCTGGGCCAGCGAGGCGGCGCCCAATGGCTCCGGATCAATGATCAATTCGCCATAACGCTTGTCGCCCAGTTCCGAAAGCAGATTGGCTTCGATGACGTCCCAATGCAGCGCAATGGTGTTGTCGTTGAGCTGATGCAAGGCGCGGGTGACTTCCGGCGGCAGGAAATGTTCCCCGTAAAGGGCCATCATCTGGCCGATCTTGACAATGCTGCCCTTGAGCTTGCCCATCTCGCGCACCAGGTATTCGGCCTGTTCGGCCATGGCGCGCTTGCGCTTGATGTCCTTTTCCTGATCCGAGCTGAACAGGCTGGCGGCGTTGGCGGTGGCGAGGCGGGTTCCGGCGACCAGGCTGGCCTTGGCCAATGACCAGCGGCGTTCAAAGCCGCCTGTCTTGAGGCTTTTCAGCTTGTTCGGAGTGTGCTCGCTCATGGGCGGATGTCTCTCGGCCGGAAAAAGTTGGGGAATTGTAACGCATTCGTGAACGAAAAGGCTTGGCTTGTCCGACAGGAAATGGGTAACAATGGGAGAGTCCATTTGCCAGGGTAAGCCTTCATGTCACATCCGGTTGTGCCTTTTTCGCCGCCGCCGCTGGCGCGGATCCGTCGCCGCCTGGCCTTGATGGAACGGTGGTTCGCACCCCAATTCCTCGGGCTGGAACACCTCGATGCCGCGCGACCGGCGCTTTACGTCGGCAACCACACGATCTACGGAACACTGGACGGTCCCCTGATGCTGCTCGGTCTTTACCAGCGTAAGGGCATCTATCTGCGTTCCCTGGGTGATCACCTGCACTTCAAGGTGCCCGGATGGCGCGACATGCTGATCGAGGGCGGGGTGGTGGCCGGAACGCCCGACAATTGCCGGGCGCTGATGCAGGCTGGCGAGCATATCCTGGTCTATCCCGGCGGCGGCAGGGAGGTGATGAAGAACAAGGGAGAGGAATACCGCCTGGTCTGGAAGGAGCGGACCGGCTTTGCGCGCATGGCGCTGCAGCAGGGTTACGACATCATTCCCTTTGCGGCAATTGGCGCTGATGATACTTACCGCATCCGATATGACGCCAATGATTTCAATGCCTCCCGGCTGGGGCGACTGTTGCGGCGGACCGGTATCACGGACCGCTACCTGCGCGGCGGCGACGCGTTTGCGCCGCTGGCCACGGGATTGGCCGGATCGCCCGTGCCGCGTCCGGAAAAGTTTTATTTTGCGTTTGGCGAGCGGATCAGTCTGGCCACGCTGCAGGCGCAGGCGGAAGAACGCGAGGTGCAATGGCAGGTGCGCGAGCAGGTGTCCAACCGCATCTACAGTCTGATGAACGAGCTATTTGCCTATCGTGACGAGGATCAGAAACGCTGGCCGTTATGGCGGCGCAAGCTGATTCAGCGTTGAAGCCCTGTAATTGTATCTACTGACTACTCACCGGAGACCCACATGCTGGAACTGGACCAAGCCACCCGCACCGAACTCGAAGCGGCGGCGTTTCGTCATCTGTTGGCGCACTTGCGCGAGCATACCAATGTGCAGAATATCGACCTGATGAACCTGGCGGGTTTTTGCCGGAACTGCCTGTCCAAATGGTACAAATCGGCGGCGGACGACAAGGGCATTGACGTCGATTACGAAGCGGTGCGTGAAATGGTGTATGGCATGCCGTACACGGCAGGGAAGGCGCGGTTTCAGAAGTAGGCAGCCGGATTGCCTTTTTCCGCCAGAGTCTTGCGGAAAACTGACAGGACCGGCTAAAAGGGCTAGAATACGCGCCACTTTTTCTGTCAAACAGCCCGTGAGGATGAAGCCGTGAGCGATGCCGACATTTTAGCCCTGCGCGAAGATCACTTTGGTCGTTGGAAGAACCGCGAAGCCATCGCCGAGACCCTGATCCCGGTGATCGGCAAGTTGTACCGCGAGCGCAACATCATCGTTCAGGTCTATGGCCGCAACCTGGTCAACCGTTCGGTCATCCAGATCCTGAAGCTGCACCGTCGCGTGCGGATGATCGCCGGCGAATTGTCGGTGGTCGATACCGAGCCGATGATCCTGGCGCTGGCCGCCATGACCGATGTCGGTTCCTGCCAAGTCGATGTCGGCAAGCTGGCCATCGAGTACAAGAACAGCGACAAGAGCAAGTCTCCCGCCGAATTCCTGCGTGCCGCCCTCGCGCCGGCCATCGGCCTGCATACCGCCGAGCATCCGACCGATGTCGTCCTGTATGGCTTTGGCCGGATCGGCCGCATCATGGCCCGCCTGATCATCGAGCAGACCGGCAGCGGCCAGGGCCTGCGCCTGCGCGCCATTGTCGTGCGCAAGACCCAGGAAGGCGATCTGGCCAAGCGCGCCTCGCTGTTGCGCCGGGATTCGGTGCACGGTTCCTTTGACGGCACCATCGCGGTGGATGAAGAAAACGAAGGCATTATCGCCAACGGCAACTTCATCAAGGTGATCTATGCCTCGAAGCCGGAAGAGGTGGATTACACCGCCTACGGCATCAAGAATGCCATCCTCATCGACAATACCGGCAAGCTCAAGGATGAAGAGGGCCTGGGCCGTCACCTGACCTGCCCCGGCGTGGCCCGCGTGATCCTGACCGCTCCGGCCAAGGGCGCGATCAAGAACATCGTCTTCGGCGTCAACAGCAAGGATATCCTGGACAGCGACAAGATCATTTCCGCCGCCTCCTGCACCACC
>CAZPZK010000183.1:4841-6271 GCA_964591095.1 uncultured Moraxellaceae bacterium
GTGCTGAAGGTACTGAACGACAAGTACGGCATCATCTGTGGTCATGTGGAAACGGTGCATTCGTTCACCAACGACCAGAACCTGATCGACAACTACCACAAGGCCGATCGTCGCGGCCGCTCCGCCGTGCTGAACATGGTCATCACCGAGACCGGCGCCGCCAAGGCCGTGGCCAAGGCGCTGCCGGAATTGCTGGGCAAGCTGACCGGCAACTCGGTCCGCGTGCCGACACCGAACGTGTCGCTGGCCATCCTCAACCTGACGCTGCCGACCGCCGTGTCGCGCGACGAACTGAATGAGTATGTGCGCCAGATCGCCCTGCATTCCAACCTGCAAGGCCAGATCGACTACACCAGCTCCACCGAGGTGGTGTCCAGCGACTTCATCGGTTCGCGCGCCGCCGGCGTGTTCGACGCTCAGGCCACCATCGTCAATGGCAACCATGTCACCGTGTATGTCTGGTACGACAATGAAGTGGGTTACAGCACCCAGGTCTACCGCATTACCGAGCAGATGGCCGGTGTGCGCTACCTGACCATTCCGGCGGAATCGCTGAACGCCTGACCGGCGGTGATGGTGTAAAGAAACCGGGGTTAGATCGCCCCGGTTTTTTTATGGTTTCAGGGCCATAATGACATTGCATTTCCCGCAGAAAATTATACCATGGGGGGTATACACTATATGAGAACCCGCCATGCAGACCCCCCAACCCGAACATAAAAGCGAATTGCTGAAACGGCTGGCCCGCGTGGAAGGCCAGATTCGCGGCATCCAGAAACTGATCCAGAGCGATACCGAGTGCGAACAGGTGCTTCAGCAGATGACGGCTGCCCGTCGCGCCCTCGACAAGGCTTTTTTTGAGATGCTGGCCTGTGTCATTGAGTCCAATGTCATTGATGAGGGGTGCGACAAGCCGGTGGCTGATCGCATGTCGGAAGTCAAAGCCCTGCTGACCAAATACGCCTGATGACCGGAGTCCCGCCATGTCGATCAAGTTCATCACTGTTCATAATTTCCGCAAGCAATACCGTTCCGATCTATTCATGATTGATGTACGCGGGCCGGCCGAATTCCAGGCCCAGCATGTTGATGGCGCCAAGCTGTACCCCCTCAATGAACTGAATGCCGCCAAAATTGAATCTGACCTCAAGCAGCAGGGCCTGAAGCACGAGGAGCCGGTTTTTATCCTGTGTCAGGCGGGTATGCGGGCCCAGGTTGCCGCCGCGCAGTTGGTGCAGCAAACCGGGCTGAATGTCGTGGTGGTGGAGGGCGGCACCAATGCCTGCATGGGAGCCGGTTTGCCCATTGTGCAGGGCTGAGCGGTGCTGGCGCTGCTGATTGGCAGCCTGATCGGTCTGGTCCTGGGCCTGACCGGTGCGGGTGGCTCCATTCTGGCGCTGCCCTTATTGATGACGTTGTTGCATCTGCCC
>CAZPZK010000184.1:0-6226 GCA_964591095.1 uncultured Moraxellaceae bacterium
AGCGACAGCTTGTAGAGGTCGTTCGCGTAGGCCTCCCTGGTCGACGAGTTCCACGACCAGGCCCCCGACCCCCACGCTTCCCCTAAAGGAACCATGTGGTCGACGTCGAGATCCGAGGCATCCGTGAATTTCTTGCCGTCGTACACCGACACCCATCTGCCGGCGTCGGACCCGCAGCTCCTCGACATTGCCGTGTTCTGGCGGTAGAGGACCTCGTCTCTGGTGTCGCAGTCGTCTGAGTCGGCATCGGTCCAGTGGTTGAACAGGTCCCGGTCATATCCGGTGTTCTTCTCGGCCGAGCTGCGCAGCTGCTTGAGCAGTCCCGGTGCGGTCGAGGCGTGGGCCCCGCCCGCGCCGAGCACGGCGCCGGCGATACAGCACACAGCCAGTGTCGCGAGTCGCCGTTTCAAGCTCACCGATTCACTCAGCCGATCTTCGTCCACTCACCACAATCGGTCGTCTCGAACCAGCCGGAGTCGATCGTGAGTGTCTGGTTGGGGCCGAAACCGCCGTTATTGGTGATGTCAGACGTGTCGGCCGAACCGAGCTGGGCCCAGTAGCAACTGCTGCCACCTTCTGCTCGATAGGTCCCGGGCGCGAAATCAACCCCGACCTGCCAGATCCCGTCCGAGAAGCTGTTTTGCTCCACGACCTGTTCTGCTTCGCTGACCTTGGCTTCACGCTTTGCGACTTTGTCGGCCTTCGCTTCGAGAGCTGCAGCCTTGGCGTTTGCGTCGCTCTTGACCTCGAGGGCCGCCGCAACTACTTCGTCGGCGCGATCCTGGGCATCAGTGGCCTCGGTCTCCAGGTCGTCCACTTCAGCTTCAAGCGAGGCGATCTGGGTGTCTTTCTCGTCAAGGTCGGAGGACGAGCCGGCAGCGCCAATGACGCCGCCGAGGATGACGGCAATACCGGCCGCGATCACCACCGCCCAGATCGGTCGTTCCCTGATCCAGACGCGAACGGCACCGCCATCGCCGGGAGCCGCCGGCGTGGTTGCCGCGGCGGGCGTGGACTGGGCTGGTGCGCTCTGGGCCTGCGGGGTCGGTGCGGCTGGGCCGCTCGGTGGCTTCCGCACCTGCTGTGTCCACTGTTGTCCGTCCCATTGCCTCTCGTTGGCGCTGCCGAGAGGATCTGGGTGCCAGTTTCCAGGTGTGCGATCGTCCGGCGGCGAAGCGTCTTTTAGTGAAGGCATGTTCTCTCCCCAATTCGTTTTGACTGGAGCTTCAGTCTAGGGACGCGGTCGGCATCTGACACGCCACGATCGCGCCCGCTCGGCGGCGGAGTCGAGCGTCCCCAAGCGGAGCAGCTCAAGGAAGAAGATCACCGGCAAGTCCGCCGGCACTGACTGTCAGTGCTCGACGGAACCAATGCCGACCATTGCTCATGCGTTTACGGATCGAGTGTGATGGTGGTTCCAACGGACCCACCGCCCGGGGAAATACTGGACGTAACTTCGACGCTCCCGTTCGAACGCTTCTTCGACTTGTTTCCGGTCCAGGCAAACGAGACTTTCTTCGTCCGGGCGCGAGCTGCGCATGCCTGAGCGATCGCGACAGCGAGTGGCCCTGCCATTGATTTCACCTCGTCGCCCTTGGCGGCTTGGTCCCACTTCTTTCCGAAGTAGCCCTTACCGAAACTGAAGCCTTGGGTTAGGCGAATTGTCAGCTTGAACTGCGACCGGGACCGGATCGACGCTTTCAGGGACTCGTATCTTGTCTGGCTGACATCGCCACACGTGGACGCGACATTGGCATCGGCAGCTAAGGAGAGCTTTAGATACGTCGCTTTCACCTCGTAGCTGACAAAGACGTTTGCCAAGGTGAGCGCCAGATCGGCTGGTGGGACGGCTTTCGATGTCACTGGTATTGCGATGTCGCCCTGGTTGATGGCGTTCTCCATCAATCCGTAGGCTCCCAGGCCGATCGCCATGTCTGCCGGGCACTGGCTGGGGTAGCAGTCTCCGCCCGCGAAGTCGCAGGTAAATAGCGGGCTCTTGCGAGGATTGGATGAACCGCACTGCCTGGCAGTGGAAAAGCCATTGGTCAGGATGCCTACCTTGACCAGGTTCGACACGCAGTTGACGGGGGACGACCCGGGGCATGTGCGCTCCAGGCTTGGGTAGAGGCCGTAGCCGGACGTCAAGGTTGGGGGGCAGTACTTCGTCCCATCGGCCATCGGATCGCCGAAACTGGAAGCGCTCGCTGAAGAAGGATGAAAAGCGATGGAAAGCATCAGCAAAGCAGCGCCGCAGGCGAGAAAAGCGAGGAGTGCGCTGTGCCCTGTGGAATGGCTCTGGCCCCGAGGCGCCTCTTCGCTCCAGAAGGCAGACAACTCACTCGATGCGCCTGGTGCGGCGGTCTTGCGCTGTTGTGCCCGATTGCGTGATGGACTTTTCATTCTGAACAATCCTCCCTTTGAATTACTCGACATACCTACCATGTCCCCGCCCTCCCATCGAAACCCCCCATCGGCCGACCGAAAAACCCTTCGACGTCTTCATGGAATGGCTGACAGCCGAGATGCGGTGCTTATGACTCGCAGCCGATTCCGTCCCCATCGGAATCGAGCGAGCTCCCTGGCGGCACTGGAACATTCGAGGGGGCCGTTGCGCAGCTCGAATATGAAGGCGTCGGAGCCGTGGGAGCGACCGGCTGCGAGGCAGCGGTTGAACGCCTGCTGACCAGCCGACTCGTTCGCCTGGCCGTACGTCTCGCCCTCCAAAGCCTGCGGTTGGCAATTCCGATGGCTCGGTGAGCGGTTCTTCTCCTGTCCCTCACCCCCTCTGCGGCCAGGAGTAGCTCGGCAGCCTTGTCTTCGGCTTCCTCTACGGCCGGTGATGCCGGCTGGTCTGGTGCGCCTTCGGCGTCTTTGGCCATGCGGAGCGTCTGCTCGGAGAACTCGGGCCTATCGGGCGTCTGCTTGATCGCCCCGGAACCGGCCAGGGCCACGAAGAGCAAGAAGAAAAGGACGGTCAGGGCTCGGCCGGTCCACGGCGGCACCTTCTTCTCCGTTGGCTTCTTTCTGGATCTTTCCTTCCGGCCGGCGAAGACGGCTGTCGCGAAGACGATCGCCACCAGGGGCACGCCAACAGCGATCGACACGGCGGCCACCTGAAGCCCGCCGCTTCCCCCGAGAGCCGACAAAGCTGTCAGCCAGACAAACGCCGCGAAGGTCAGAGGTATCGAGGCGACCGCCCCGCTGACCCTGAGCCGTCTGATCCTCCCGAACTGCCAGATGGCCAGAGCGACGTAGAGGCAGGCTAGACCTAAGCCAACACGGGTGGCTGAATCATGATCTTCTTTCTCCACGGCGGCCTCGTAGGTGTTGTCCGCCTTCCCCACCTGCTGTTTCGCCTTCAGTCGTGACTTGATCAGGTCACTGCGAATCGCTTGGGCCTTCTTTTCGGCTTGCTCTGATCTCGCAAGGGCTGCGTCTCCTCTGGAGTCGGCCTTCATTGCCTCCTGCCTGGCCGCCTCAAGCGCAGCTTCCGCCTCTACTACGGCCTCTTGAGCGATCGCGTCCTGGGCTTGGGCGTCGGCGAGTGTGCCGGCGGCTTGGGCTGACGTCACTGAAGCCGCGCCGAGGATCAGCAAGGCAAAGAAGAGCAGGGCGGCGCGAGAAGTTGCTGACCGCAGCTGGATAGGAGCCCCGTTACCTGCTCAGGTCCTCGCCCGGAAGCGGGGAAGGCACATCCGGGCGTGATCGTCCGAGTGCCAAGACGTCACGCAGGAGACGCTCGAGTGCTTGCTGGCAGGCTTCCTTGTCGGCATCCCCGGTCACCATCCAGCCGCGGAGGGCTTCCTGTGCCGCGCCTACGTAGTTGCGGACCGCGTAGACGAGCTCGCGGCCTGGTTCCTCTACGCCTAGATGTACGGCGATGACTTCTCGGGTGAGCGTGTCTTTGGCCGAACCCACGATCGCGTTCTGGGCGATGTCGGCCCCGGGCTCCCACAGTGTCGATACGACCAGGGCCCGGTTCTTCTCAACCCATGTGAGCCAGGTGTCGACGGAGACGCTCACGCGTTTGTCGCTGGGCAAACCTTCGGGAATCGCCACGACTGGACGGACCTGGAGCAGCATCTCTTGTTGGAGCGCGGCCATGAGGCCGTCTAGGGAGCTGAAGTAGTTGTAGAGCGTGGTTCTGCTCGTTTGGCTGGCATCAGCGAATTGAGCGAAGGTCCAGTTCCCGCCGTCTGATCCTTCCCTGGCGAGCTGGCGTGCGATGCGTCGGAGGAGCACCTTTCGTCGGTTGTCGACTTTGACTCGTCTCAGCGACCTGGCCGTGCCGGCTTTCTTCTCAGGGGCCATGCTCGTCATCTGTTGTCAGCGATCGCTGACTTACGAAAGCTTGATGCGGCGCGATGTGGAAGGTGGGAAGTCATTTGGCTGCGTCCGGGGGGAAAGACGCCAGTTGGTCCGGGCCGCACCAGAGACTTCGTGAAGCTAATGCGACGCCGGTTCCAGAGCGCGAATCCTATCCCTTTTGGACGCGCGGCACAATCATTTCGAGCGCCTCTTGGTTGCCGTCAGAGGCAAAGGAACCGAAGCCAACGCACGTACTCGTTCATGTCGCTGCTCAAGATAGATGTCAACTAACAGAGCCGGAACAACGATGAGGCTATTTTGACGGTCAGACAGCCTTCTGATTGTCACGGCCACTACGCCTCTCTATATATAGAGAGGCGTAGATGCTGGGTGAGCCGAGTTCAATGGCCTGAATCTGACGACTCATGATCGTGCGCACACCCTCAGTGCGTCCTCCCAGGGGACGCACTTACCGCCACCCAAAGGTCTAAGGTCATGATGGTCGATCACGACGACGCCGAAGGAGTACGGGGAGAGAATGAGCCTACTTTTGGACTCAGGCTGGAGAGTCTGGTACCGAGGACAGCATCAAGCAGCTTGCGCAACCAAGACCGGCAACGAGTTCGAAACCTATGTCGCTTCGTCGCTTCGACACAGACATCTCGGTTTTATGAATCCCGACCCCGCCGGCGCCTTTGGGGATGGAGGATGCGATGGAATCACTAACGACGGGCTCATTGTCTACGCGTGTTACGGATCCCGTCAGATTCTGAATGCCGAACGAGCCTTAGTCACAAAGATGGAGACTGATTTCTCGAGAGGCAAGGATGAATGGGATGCATTCGAAACCTGGCGTTTCGTTACGAACGCGAGGGTCGGCCCCAAGGCGACCGCCAAGCTCATCGAGTTCAATGTTCTCCACGACGATTCCAGCGCCCGACCGATCTCATGCGTGATTTGGGAAGAGGAAGAACTTTGGACTCATGTTCTTGCCCATCTAACCAACGTTCAACTAAATGAACTGCTTCCCGGGGTGCCTAGCGCGGAGAATGTCGAACTCGCCGACCTCATCCCACTTCTGGATTCTCTAAGTGATGCAAGTGCCCCGGTCGAAACTGGCACCTCGATCAAACCCGTGCCGGCCGAAAAGATGGACTTCAACGAACTACCCCTCGCATCGCAACACGAATTAGGCGAGGGACGCCTCTTGGCCCCGAGTATTTCCGAGTGGTTTATCGGTCAAGCAGATTTAGAACTTCGCGACCGGTGCGCAGCAAAGTTCCGCAGAATCTACGCAGAATTCAAGCGGACAGCTGGCGACTCGCGGAGCATTCTTGAGCGGATGTACACATCGATCGGAGGGAGCGATTTCCGCCTCGATAGCCAAAGGGCGAATGCTGTCTACGCAGTGGTGTCGTATTTCTTTGATGCCTGCGACATATTCGAGGAGCCGCCGGAGGACTGGGCCGAGGGTCAGGCGAATGCTGCTTCCAACTAAAGGGATCCCCCCCGAATCAGCACTTCTATCTATCGGCGCAAACGTTTTGGGGCTCCTAGCCGAGCCTACGTCCGTTTCGAGTCTCTGGGAGAGATATCAATCCAAACACGTGTCGCGAGGAACTAACCGGCCAGGAATCTCGTTTGATTGGTTTTCACTTGCACTCACTTTCCTGTTCGGAATCGGAGTGATTGAGATGACAAACGCCCAACAGATAGAGAGGCGACGTGTTTCTTAGCGAGCTCGGGGCCAATGATGAAAGGTTCAAAGGTGCCCAGTTTAGTGACGGGCTGAACCTCATTCTTTCGGCGAAGACCGACGAGGCGGGACCTGGCGAGAGTCGAAATAGCACTGGCAAGTCGAGTTTCGTTTGGATACTTCGTTATTTGCTGGGCGGCAACATTCCGACCGATGTGAAAA
>CAZPZK010000185.1:0-6147 GCA_964591095.1 uncultured Moraxellaceae bacterium
GATGACACCCGAGGGCATAAGCGGAATCCGTCGGATAGGCGATGACTCCCCCCTGGCGGATAATGGCCACCGCCTGTTTCAGCAGTCGGGGTTGGGGATTATCCGGGTGGATATGAAAAAACTGACTCATGGGATTCAACAAATTCCGGTTGGTTTATCCGGATATTCTAGGCCGTTTCCGGGCAAATGTCCCGGCCGCCAGGGCTTCGGAAACGATCCCATACCGGGCGGCAGGCCTTGGGCAAATCGGGGAAGACTCCCAGCCTCAACCACGGCATATGGGCGCCATGATAATCACTGCCTTGCGAGGCCAGCAGATCAAAGCGGATGGCCAGCGCGCCCAATTGCTGCACGACATTGGGCTTCTCGCTGCCGCTGCTCACCTCCATGCCCACGCCGCCCGCCTGACGGAACTCCTGTAACAACAGCCGCAGTTTAGTCTGGGAAATACCATATCGCGAGGGGTGAGCCAGAACCGGCACGCCCCCTGCTTCGAGTATCCAGCGGATGGAGGTCTGAAGATCCACCCAGGGAATGGGGACTGCCGCCGGCTTTCCTTCTCCCAGAAAACGGTTGAAGGCTTGCTGCAGGTTGCGGACATGACCGGTTTCCAGCAGGTAACGGGCAAAATGGGTGCGGCCAACGCGATCGGGATCATGATCGGCGGCGGCGAGCACATGCGGCCAGCTATCCCCCAGCCCCAACTCCTGCAAACGGTCAGCGATTCGCCGCGCCCTGACGCCGCGCGCGGATGCCTGTTGCCGCAGGCACTCACGCAGCGCCGGGTTACCATCATCCACGTCCAGTCCGAGGATATGGACCAGGGTCTTGCCCCAGAGGGCTGAAATTTCGACACCCGGCACAAGATGGATGCCCGCCACAACCGCGGCTGACCTCGCCTCGTCCAGACCGGACAGGCTGTCATGGTCCGTCAGCGCCAGCATGCGAACCCCCCGCTCGGCGGCCAGGCGGACAAGATCTGACGGAGACAGGCTGCCGTCCGAATAGTGGCTATGGCTGTGAAGATCAATCGCTGGCATGACAGATGACAGAAAGGGGGGTACCATCGGCACTCTAACAGAATCCTGCCCCAGCCGCCCCTGATATGAAACCCCTGCTCGACTTTATACCCCTGTTCCTTTTTTTCGCCGCTTATAAATATCAGGATATTTATCTCGCCGCCCAAGTCCTGATCGGCAGTTCCCTGGTCGTGTATGGCGGGTTATGGTTGGCCAATCGCCGTCTGGAAAAGGGACAATGGTTCACCTTGCTGGCGACCATCGCCTTCAGCAGCATTACCTTGCTGCTGCACGATGATACCTGGATCAAATGGAAGGCCCCGGTCATCAATTGGGTTTTTGCCCTGGCATTTTTGGGCAGCCAGTTTATCGGCGACAAACCCCTGACCCAAAAAATGCTGGAGCAAGCCCTGGAAATGCCGGCCCCGCTCTGGAAAAAACTGAACCTGGCCTGGGTCGCATTCTTCCTTGTGATGGGGGCATTGAATGCTTATGTCGCCTTTTACATTCCCAAGTACTGGGTGGATTTCAAGGTTTGGGGCAGTCTGGGGTTCACCCTGGCCTTCATGGTGGCGCAATTGAGCCTGCTGTCGCGTTACCTGAAGAATGACAACGAAGCGGAGAAGCCCTGACATGTGGTATGCCTTTATTTGCGAAGACTTTCCAGACACCCTGCCGGAACGCCTGGCGGCCCGTCCCGCCCATCTTGAACGACTGAAGTCCCTGCAGGCGGAAGGGCGGCTTTTGTTGGCCGGACCGCACCCGGCGGTGGACAGCAATGACCCCGGAGATGCCGGCTTTACAGGCAGTCTGGTGGTCGCGGAGTTCAACAGCCTGGAAGACGCCCGGCTTTGGGCGGATGCGGACCCCTATGTTGCCGCCGGGGTATATCGCCAGGTGACGGTCAAGCCCTTCCGGAAAGTGTTGCCATGAACGTCCCGGCGCCGCGACTGAGGGTCTGGGTGGCCGCGCTCTGCTGTTATCCGCTCTGCGCCTTGGGCGTCGAAACCCCACCGGCTGCCGAAAACCCGGCTTCCTCGCCGAAACCGGCGGCCAACCGCGTGGTGATTACCCCGATCACGGCTCCGACCGCGCCACCGGTGCCCGATGCCAACGGCAATATCCTGCTGGATGGCGGTCTTTCGCCGGAAGAGCGGGCGCGCCGCGACCTGCTAGCCAACGCCGAACGACTCAATCTCGCCAACCAGGAATTGCTGACCCGCAACCTGTCGTTGCAACTTCAAAATGAAAACCTGAAGCTGCAATTGCGTGTGCTGCAGGAAGACCGCAGCGCCGAAGGCATCAGGAACGGCGCGCTCGCGGTCCTGGCCGGACTTTTTGTCGGTTGGTTGCTTGCCGGCCATCGATCACAAAAGACTGATCGCACATGGTCATAGTCCCGGCCGATCTGGAATGGCGCGAGGGACTGCCGTGGTCACGGCAGTTTGGCGACATCTACTTTTCGGTGGAAAATGGTCTGGAAGAAAAGCGTCACGTCTTTCTGGCGGGCAACCGCCTGGCGGAACGCTGGGCCGGACTGGAGCCGGGGGCTCATTTCACCATTGCGGAAACCGGCTTTGGCACCGGACTCAACTTTCTGGCCGCCTGGCAACTCTGGCGGCAATGCCGCCCGAAGGAAGCCTGGCTGCATGTGGTCTCCGTGGAACTGCACCCACTGCGGCCCGAGGATCTTCGTCAGGCACTCGCGCTGTGGCCTGAGCTAGCCAGCGAGGCCGAACAGTTGCTGACCCAATATCCAGCACTGGTGCCGGGCTGGCATCGCCTGCTTTTTCCCGATGCCGGTATCAGCCTGACCCTGCTGCTGGGTCCGGCCGAGGCACTACTGCCGGAACTGGTGGCCGGTGTCGACGCCTGGTTTCTGGATGGATTTGCCCCGGATCGCAACCCAGGTCTCTGGCAACTGGATATCCTGAAGCACCTCGGGCGGCTGGCCCGGCCCGGCTGCACCGCCGCCACCTATACCTCTGCCGGAGCTGTCAGGCGTGCTCTCGCCGCCCAAGGCTTTCAGGTCGAACGCGTCAAGGGCTATGGCCGCAAGCGCGAAATGCTGGTCGCTGAACATCCGCCCTCTTCCCCTGACAGCCATCTCCACCGAGTTCCTTGCCCCGGCAGGCGGGTTCTGGTGGTCGGCGCCGGGATTGCCGGTGTGAGTTGCGCACGGTCTCTCGCCCTGCGCGGTTGGCAGGTTGTGCTGGCCGACCAGGCTGGCGGCCCGGGTTCAGCCGCCTCCGGGAATCCGGCCGCCATCATTTATCCCAAGCTGGCGCCACCCCACCTTTCCGCCTGGCATTTCCAGCAGCAAGGTTATCTGTGGCTGCTGCAACAGGTCCGGCATCTGCCCGAGGTATGGCGCGGTGACGGTCTGCTATGGTTGCTGACCGGCAACCAGGCCCGTGAAGGCGAGAAGCTGTCGGGACACCCATGGCAAACACTGCTGGTGGAACGGCTGACGGCGGATGAGGCTTCGACGCGGGCCGGTGTCCGTCTGGAGGCGGACTGTCTGCACTTTCCGCAAGCGGGCTTTCTCGATCCGCAGGCGCTCTACCGGCACTGGCTGGATAGTCCGCGGATAAATTGCCGTTGGCACACCCGGATCACTGAACTGGAAAAGCAACCGGATGGCTGGGTGGCCAGAGACGAAGATGGCCTCACGGCCATCCATGCGGATATCGTGATTTTGGCCAACGCCCTGTCGGCGCGCCAGTTTGCCTTAACCCGCGACCTGCCGGTCTATCCCGTCCGGGGGCAGATTGCCCTGGTTCCCACCTCGCCGGAACTGTCGCAACTGAATAAAGTACTCAGCTACGGCGGCTACGTCACGCCGGCCTTCAATGGCCATCACTGTCTCGGGGCTTCCTTCATCCCCAACGATGAAGACACCGCTATCCGCCACGAAGACCATGAACACAACCGGCAATTGCTGAACCAGTTTGTTCCTGCTCTCGGCGCCCTGCTACCCGCAACCGAATCCTGGCGCGGTCGCGCGTCCTATCGCACCCAAAGCCGTGACTACCTGCCCCTGGTGGGCGCCCTTTCCCCGACCCCTGAAACCGAGGGTCTGTACCTCAGTCTGGGACACGGCTCCAAAGGCTTCTGCTACGCTCCACTGGCTGCCGAAATCCTCGCCGCCCGCTTGAATGGCGAACCTTACCCGGTACCCAGCCGGGTATTGGCCAGCCTCGATCCGGATCGCTTCCGACAACGCGGACTTCGTCGCGCCCAACCGTCCGCAAGCCCCCAGCAGAGCGTATAATCGCGCTTTTGCGGGAGTAAACTGCAATGACTGCCATTCGTGAAGCCTGGAAAGCCGGACTGCTGCAACGCGCCCACTGGCTACCCAACCTGGTTTCCGGTCTGGTGGTTGGTGTCGTTGCCTTGCCCTTGGCCATGGCTTTCGCCATCGCCTCGGGGGTCAAGCCGGAGCAAGGGATCTATACCGCCATCATTGCCGGTGTCCTGACGTCTCTCTTTGGCGGCAGCCGCTTGCAAATTTCCGGCCCCACCGGGGCTTTCATTGTCATTCTCGCCGGCATTACCGCCAAATACGGCGTGGACGGCTTGCAAATTGCTACCCTGATGGCCGGCATCATGCTGCTGCTGCTGGGCCTGGCGCGCATGGGCAGTATCATCAAATTCATTCCCAATCCGGTGATTGTCGGTTTTACCGCCGGTATCGCAGTGATTATCTGGGTTGGGCAATGGCGCGATTTTTTCGGACTCCCCGCCGTTGCGGGCCAACACTTCCATGAAAAACTCTGGCATCTGCTGCAGGTGCTGCCCGATTTCCATCCGGCCACCACCGCGCTGGCGCTCGGCAGCCTGGCTATTGTCATCCTGACACCCAAAGCCCCCGGCCTGCAACGCGTGCCCGGACCTTTGCTGGCCCTGGCCGCCGCCACCACCCTGCAAGGGATTTTCCAGTTTGATGGCGTGGCGACCATTGGCAGTGCGTTTGGCGGCATTCCGCAAGGACTGCCAACGCTGACGATCCCGGATATTACGCTGTCGAGGGTCATCGAACTGGTGGGTCCCGCCTTCACCATCGCCATGCTGGGCGCCATTGAATCACTGCTCTCCGCCGTGGTCGCGGACGGCATGGCCGGGACCCGCCATGACAGCAATCAGGAACTGGTCGGGCAAGGGATCGCCAATATTGCCTCGCCGCTGTTTGGCGGTTTTGCCGCCACCGGCGCCATTGCCCGCACCGCCACCAACATCCGCAATGGGGCCACCAGTCCCTTGTCCGGGGTGGTCCATGCGTTGACCTTGTTGCTGATCATCCTGTTCATGGCGCCGTTGGCGGTACACATCCCGCTTTGCGCCCTGTCCGCCATCCTGTTTTTTGTGGCCTGGAACATGAGCGAGGCCAAGCACTTCATCAATATGGTGAAGCGCGCGCCCCGAGCCGATGTCGTGATTCTGGTGCTGACGTTCCTGATGACGGTTTTTACCGACCTGGTGGTGGCGGTCAATATCGGCGTCATCCTGGCAACCCTGCTATTCCTGCGCCGGATGTCAACGGCTGTCGAAGTGCAGCAACTTTCCTCCAGCGAACTGGAAGTGGAATTGCGCGGCGGAAAGCTCCCGGACGGCGTGCTGGTCTACACCATTGAAGGTCCGTTCTTCTTCGGCGCGGTGGAAAACTTTGAACGCGCCCTGGCTAACACCCGCACCGACCCCCGCCGGCTGGTCATACGCCTGAAACGCGTGCCTTTCATGGATATCACGGGGATCCAGACGCTGGAGGAGGTGCTTCAGAAATTCGTCAGGCGGGGCGTCGTGGTGGTCTTGTGCGAAGCCAACTGGAGCGTGAAGAAGAAACTGCTCAAGGCGGGCACCATCCAGAAACTGGGACGACAGAATTATTATGATGACTTTGCCAGGGCCGTGGAGAACCCACGGGAACAACCCGGCCCCTGAGCGCCAACCAAGCCGCTGTCAACGGTTCTTCTGACGGTAGATTTCCTGGAGACGCCCCAGGAAATCCTCTTCACAACGGATTTGCATGGTATCGCGCTCCGCCTGGTAGGTGTAGGCGCCGGGATTGCTGTTGTAGGTGGCGCGACTCGCCAGCGAGTCAATCAACCGGTACAGCGACGGATAGTCC
>CAZPZK010000186.1:0-3497 GCA_964591095.1 uncultured Moraxellaceae bacterium
CCATCCTCATTGCGCGCCCAGACCACGAAGACATCGGCAATGGGCGAATTGGTGATCCACATCTTGCTGCCGTTCAGCACCCACCCACCCTCGGCGCGGCGCGCCCGGGTCTTCATTCCGGCCGGGTCGGAGCCCTGGTCCGGTTCGGTCAGGCCGAAACAGCCGACCAGCTCGTCGGACGCCAGTCCGGGCAGGTATTTCCGCTTCTGGGTCTCGGAGCCGAAGGTATGGATCGGATACATCACCAGGCTGGACTGCACGCTCATGGCGGAGCGGTAACCGGAATCCACGCGCTCCACTTCACGCGCCACCAACCCGTAACTGACATAATTCAGTCCGGCGCAGCCATACCCGTCCAGCGTACAGCCCAGAAAACCCAAAGCGCCCATTTCGGTCATGATTTCCCGATGAAACACCTCATGGCGAAAGGCCTCACGCACCCTGGGCAACAACTTGTCCTGGCAGTATGCATGGGCCGCCTCGCGAATCTGCCGTTCCTCCGCCGTCAGCCATGCATCCATTTGCAAAACGTCATCCCATTGCCCCAAGGCCAGTTTGTGTGCCGTCATCATCAGTCCCCCGTGGTTGTCGCCGGGAGTCTAACGCCCGATACGGCAATTACCAAGATTGATCGGCGCAACCGATCTTATCTGTGGCTTCTTGTTAAACTGCCCTTATTCTCCGGAGTTTTGCATGACATCCTGGCAACACGAACTGAAGCAACTGCTCATTCTGACGGGTCCGATCCTGATCACCCAATTGGCTCAGGCGGGCTACGGCTTCGTTGACACGCTGATGTCGGGCCAGATATCGCCACTGGATCTGGCCGCCGTCGCCATCGGTTCCGGACTCTGGTTGCCCGTTTTCCTGCTGATTTCCGGTACGGTGATGGCGACCACGCCCCTTGTCGCTGCTGCGTATGGCGCGGGTCGTACCCTGGATGTCACCCGCATCGTGCATCAGGCGCTATGGACCGGACTGATTTGCGGAGTCATCGGCTTCGGGCTGATGCGCGCATTACCGCTGGCATTTGACGGGCTGGATGTACCCCTGCATCTTCAGACTCCCACGCGGCTCTATCTGGAGGGCGTTTCATGGGGCATGCCGGCCGTGGCGATTTTCTGCGTGCTTCGCTTTTACTGTGAAGCGCTGGGGCACACCAAGCCCGTGATGGTCATCAGCGTTCTCGGCGTCCTGCTCAATATTCCAGCGAACTATCTGTTCATTCATGGGCTTTTCGGAATGCCGCGCATGGGCGGCGCGGGTTGCGGCTGGGCTACCGCGCTGGTCATGCTCACGCTGATGCTGGCCTTGCTGGGGTGGGTGCTGACCTCATCCTCGTTCGCCCGGTATCGTCTCTTGCGTGGCTCTTGGCGACCGGATGGCGCACATATCCGGCAGATTTTCGCCTTGGGCCTGCCCATTGGCATCGCGATCTTTTTTGAGGTCAGTGTCTTTTCACTGGTCGCCCTGCTGGCCAGCCCCCTGGGGGAAAACGTGGTCGCCGCTCATCAGGTCAGCATGTCCGTAACGTCATTGCTGTTCATGGTGCCGCTCAGCCTCGCCATCAGCATGACCATCCGTACTGGTCAGGCTTTCGGTCGCCATGACTGGGCGGGAATCCGCCTGATCCGTCAGACCGGCCTCTGCATGACGACCGGCATTGCCTGCCTCTCCGCGCTGGGTATCACTTTCTTCCGCGACAACATTACCGGAGTTTACTCCACGGACCCGCTGGTTCGGGGGCTGGCGGCATCGCTTCTGCTTTACGCGGCCGCGTATCAGGTCTTCGACGCCTTGCAGGTGGGGGCGGCCGGTTGCCTGCGCGGGGTACAGGATACGCGCAGCCCGATGATGCTGACGTTGATCGCCTACTGGATCATCGCCATGCCCATCGGTTATACCCTGGCGATGACCGACACCTGGACGCCAAAACCCTTGGGCGCCAGCGGATTCTGGACCGGGCTGGTCATCGGGTTGGGTGTTGCCTGTGTGCTGCTGAATATCCAACTGGCGCGCCGCTTGCGCATGTTGGAAAAACGCTGGTCCTGACCTTAGCCCTTGCGAATGAGATAGATGTAGTCGTCGCCACGCCGGCTTTGTGACACCAGTTCATGCCGCAAGAAATTACAGAACTTGGGGATATCGCGCTCGGTGGAAGGATCAGTCGCCAGAACCTCCAGCAGTTCGCCAGGCTTCATGCCGCGCACGGTTTTGTGCAGCATCATGACCGGTTCCGGACAGTTCAAGCCGCGCGCATCCAATGTCTGTGAAATGGCCGTTTCATGCGTTTGGCTCATGATGCAACCCAGAATGATCGAATCCCGGCATTATAACGCTGACACGCCCCGCCCGGCATCCCTTCCCCAGAACACAACCGGCGCCAGCAGCAACACGCCCAACCCCATGGCCACCGCATAGTAGCTGGTATATCCCAGCCATACCGCCGATTGGCCCGCCAGCAGGTGCGCCATACCGCCGCAGATCGCAAGGATACTGACCTGCAAGGTAAAGTCCGCCCCGGCATGTTGATGCCGGCTGTGATCCATGACCACAGTCAGCAACGCGACGGTCGCCAGGCCCGAAGCCAGATGTTCCAGCGCATTGATCGCGTAGACCGCCAATGGGTCGACAGCTTGCCCCGGCTGCCATTGGAATGAGAGCAAACCATAGGCCCCCAGTCCCAGTGCTTGCAGGCCGCCAAATCCCAGCAGACAAGGGTAACGCCCCCATCGGGTCGTCAACCAGCCGCCTAGCAACGCTCCGATGACCGTCGCCAGAGAGCCCACCGCGCTGATTTGAATACCTAATTGCTGCAGGCTGAATCCCATGTCCACCAGCATCGGCTTGACCATCGCCGAACCAAAACTGTCCGCGATCTTGTAGCTAACCAGGACCCAAAGCCAGCTTCGCACCCCCGGCCGCCGCACAAAGGTCAGGAAAATCCGCTTGTACTCCGTCGGCTCCCGGATTGCCTGATCGGCTGGCGGCTCTGGATACAACAGCAGGGGTAATGTCAGCAGCAGCAGGATAAAGCCCATCAGCAGGAAGGCGCCAACCCAAGTCCATGCTCCGAGTAGATAAAGCAGTACGCCGCCCCCCACTATCAACCCGAGTCGATAACCCGCCACCTGCACGCTGTTGCCCAGGGAGCGTTCCTTTCGTGAAAGCGAACGCACCGCCAACCCGTCCGTCGCGACATCCTGGGTCGCCGCAAACAGGTTGAGCAAAAACATCATCAGAAAAAATTCGACAATACCGGCCGTGGTCTTCAAGCGTTCTGGCTGGAAAAATGCGATGGCGCCGATCAACAGGGTACATGCCAGTTGTAGCGGCACGATCCAGGATCGCGCGCGCCCAAAACGGGGATGATGCCAACGATCCACAAAGGGCGCCCAAAAAACCTTCAGTGCCCAAGGAAGCGCCAGCAAGGCGGTCAGGCTGATGACCTGCAGCGATACGCCCTGATGCCTCAGGATGGCAGGCAAGGCTTGATT
>CAZPZK010000186.1:3507-3909 GCA_964591095.1 uncultured Moraxellaceae bacterium
AGGATAACCAGGCGGGCATTCAGGGTCAGTGTCATGCAAAGACGATCGTTTTGTTGCCATGAACAATCACGCGATCCTCCAGATGCCAGCGCACGGCGCGCGCCAGGACATTGCGTTCCACGTTTTGACCCAACTCCCGCAGGGTCTCGACGGACTCGCGATGTGACACCCGTTCCACACCTTGCTCAATGATCGGACCTTGATCCAGTTCAGCGGTCACATAATGAGCGGTCGCCCCGATCAACTTGACTCCTTTATCATAGGCTTGCTGATAGGGATTGGCGCCAACAAAGGCGGGCAGAAAGGAGTGATGTATATTGATGATGCGGTGCGGCCAATGCGCGACAAAATCACTGGACAGTATTTGCATGTAACGAGCCAAAACCACCAGATCAACCCCCT
>CAZPZK010000186.1:3919-6124 GCA_964591095.1 uncultured Moraxellaceae bacterium
AAGCAGCGACTGGATACGCGCTTCCGCCTCGGCCTTGTTCTCCTTGCCGACAGCAACCACATGGAATGGGACCCCAAATCGCTCCACCGAGGTCGCCAGCGCATCATGATTACTGATGACGGCCGTAATCTCACACGGCAAGGCACCGCTGGACCATCGCCACAGCAACTCCATCAAGGCATGATCCACCCGAGACACCATGATGGCCAGTTTCTTGATGTCATCGGCATAACTGATGCGCCACTCCATGTTGTAATGCTGGGCGACCCGCTCCTGGAAGGTCTGCGCCAGGAGTTGCCGCGACATGTTGACATGCGGCGTCTGGAATTCCAGACGCATGAAATAGGTTCCCCCTTCCGGCTCGGTGGCATGCTGGTCCAGATCGGTAATATTGGCGCCATGGTTATAAAGAAAACTGGAAACAGCGCTGACAATGCCCGGTTTATCCGGACAGGTAATCAACAAGCGTGCGGTGCTGGAGGTCATGTTCATCTCTATCCATCGGGCTTAACCGTTGTGGAATTTGCCCGATACAATCACTGAAAGGTATCCCGGTGCATGATAACTGCTTATTCCGGGCATTTTAACGGGTCGGCACCTTGACATGACTCCTGTTTTGAAAAATCATCTGCGAGTATCCGTGGAACTATTCCTCCTACAACACACAGGAATCACAATGAACCGTCTTACCCTTGCACTTCTTGCCGCCCTTGGCTCGACAGCTTGCCTTGCACTCGAAAAACCTTATGTCGGCATTGACTATCAGGTACAGACCCAGGACTTTGGCGCATCCGTTGAAGCCGAGCCTGATGCCTTGCGCATCCGGATGGGTTCGGATGTCAACTCCTTCCTCAGCGTGGAAGCCCAGGCCGGTTTGGGCATGTCTTCAGACAGCGTCATTGTGGATACGGCAGGCACCACTTGGGACGTGCAGACTGACAGTTTTTATGCGCTTTTTCTCAAGCCACGTGTCGATATCGGTGACAGCGCCAGTATTTTCGCCCTGGTTGGCGGCTCTTACCTCGACCTTTCCGCTTCATCCAACACCGGCAAGAGCGAAACGGGTTTTGAACATGGCTTTGCTTATGGCTTTGGCGCGGATGTCAAAGTCTACAAGCAGCTCCGTTTAAGCGCCGATTTCATCCAGTATCTGGATGATGTCTCCGCCATCAGCGTGGGGGTCCGCATTCCGTTGTAAGCTGCCCTTCCGGGCCGTTGACCTATTACCTCATCGGCCCGCAACCTGATTTTTCCCTTCCGAACCCTCTTCTGTTACCCTTTTTTGCTGCCTGCTCCCTGACTATTCTTTGTCATAACATCGCCTGCTAAATACCCCTTGCCTGAGTACACTACAAAATATTTGTCAAAAAAAATGGCCGCGTTAAACGCGGCCATTTTTTGACATCAACGGATGATCAGGGCAAGCCCACGCTGTAGACACCGCCTTGCTCAAGCTTCAACGCACAGGCTGTGGAGCCTAGTTTGATGCTCGCCGAGGTCGGCTCATAGCTGGTGGGCGTCGTTGTGGTATCGGCCGTATATTGGATGATGGCTTGCGACTGTCCAAAAGGACTGCGCAGACCACCAGGAGGACTGACTCCCTGTTCGGCCACATCCGCCGCCAAAACCGGCAACTCAAAGGAATGCTCAGTGGTCGATTCCGAACCCGCCACCCGGGTCGAGGCTATCAACTTGACTTCCAACCAGTTGGCATAGCTCTTACCGTAGATCACATCAAAGTTGACATAACCGCTGGCATTGGTCTTGACGACCTTATTGCTGACGGTCACGGGGTTACCGGGCCACAACTTGTTGTCACCGTTTTTGTCTTCGCCGGTATCAAGAATACCATTGAGATTGCTATCTTCGTTGGGACAGGCGATGGGAGGTTGCTCAGCCACCGTATCCGCACCGGACACAACATAACCAAACGTGATGGCCAGGAACGTGGTGCGATCAATGGCCTTGGGCAGCCAGGACTTGGCAACCTGGTTGTAATAATAGAAGCCCTTCAGGAAATAGACCGGCACCACAGTCAGGACAACCTCCTGATTGGCAACCGGACCACCAGCGGCATTGGTCACCATCACCTGATACGGGTAGGCATAGGTGGTGTCATCCAGAGCCGAAATCTTGTTGCCCGCCGCCAACGTGACCGAGACCGGAGCGCCACTAACCGTCAGCAATACCGGCTCCTTCACCAAA
>CAZPZK010000187.1:0-6112 GCA_964591095.1 uncultured Moraxellaceae bacterium
AACGTGTTCCAGCATCTCCATGCAGGTCACTACATCAAAAGAATGGGGATCCTCGGCGGCCAGTTGCTCTACCGGCACCTGTCGGTATTCCAGGCTTTCAACCCCGGCTTGAGCGGCGTGCAGGCGGCCGACCGCCAGAGGCGCTTCACCCATGTCGATTCCCAGCACGCTCGCGCCGCGCCGCGCCATGGACTCCGCGAGGATGCCGCCGCCGCAGCCGACATCCAGCACACGCTTGCCGCTCAATCCGGCCCGCTCGTCAATCCAGTTCAGCCGCAGAGGATTGATCTGGTGCAACGGCTTGAACTCGGAGTCCGCATCCCACCAGCGGGCGGCCAGCGCTTCGAATTTGGCGATTTCGGCGGGATCGACATTGGGGGTGTTCATCGCGGACTCCTGAGGGCGTTTGCGCGGAAGTATAACGGGAAAGCGCCGGTGCGGAAGGGCAGTCGGGTGTTTTGCAGTCAAGCGCTAGGCTGTGACGCGGAGCGGGGGTTGGAAGCCCCCCAAGACAGCGCGGATATGGTATATTCCGGCGCTTGAAAAGGGCCGTTACAAAGACAGAACACCGACGGCGCCGACCCGGAAACCGAGAGCCTGTATGACCGATTTTGCCGCTGAAATTGTTCCCGTCAATATTGAAGACGAACTCCGTCAGTCCTACCTCGACTATGCCATGAGCGTCATCGTCGGCCGCGCGCTGCCCGACGTCCGCGACGGCCTGAAGCCGGTGCACCGGCGCGTGCTGTTCGCCATGCACGAACTGGGCAACGACTGGAACAAGCCCTACAAGAAGTCGGCCCGCGTCGTCGGTGACGTGATCGGTAAATATCACCCCCATGGCGATTCGGCGGTCTATGACACCATCGTCCGCATGGCGCAGCCCTTCAGCCTGCGCTACCTGCTGGTGGACGGTCAGGGCAACTTCGGTTCGGTGGACGGCGACGCCCCGGCGGCGATGCGTTATACCGAAGTCCGGATGAGCAAGCTGGCTCATGACCTGCTGGCCGACCTGGAAAAGGAAACCGTGGACTGGGTGCCCAACTACGACGGCACCGAGATGATTCCGGCGGTGATGCCCACCCGCATCCCGAACCTGCTGGTCAATGGCAGCAGCGGCATCGCGGTCGGTATGGCCACCAACATTCCGCCGCACAACCTGACGGAAGTGATCAATGCCTGTCTCGCCTACATTGATGATGAGGAAATCACCATCGATGGCCTGATGGAGCATGTTACCGGCCCCGATTTTCCCACCGGCGCCATCATCAACGGCCGCGCGGGTATTGTCGAAGCCTACCGCACCGGTCGCGGCCGCATCATCATCCGCGCCAAGCATCATATCGAAGTGGATGGCAAGACCGGCCGCCAGTCGATCGTCTTCACCGAAATTCCGTACCAGCTGAACAAGGCCCGCGTCATCGAGAAGATCGCTGAACTGGTCAAGGACAAGAAGCTGGAAGGCATCAGTGAACTGCGCGACGAATCCGACAAGGACGGCATGCGCATCGTCATCGAAGTGAAGCGCGGCGAAGTGGCGGAAGTGGTGGTGAACAACCTGTTCGCGCAAACGCCGCTGGAAAGCTCCTTCAGCTTCAACATGCTGGCGCTGGTCGACGGCCAGCCGCGCATCCTCAACCTGAAGGACCTGATTTCCGCCTTCGTGCGTCATCGCCGTGAAGTGGTGACCCGCCGTACCGTTTACGAACTGCGCAAGGCGCGTGAACGCGGCCATATCCTGGAAGGTTTGGCCGTGGCGTTGGCCAATATCGATGAAGTCATCGAGTTGATCCGTACCTCCGCGACCGGCAGCGAGGCCCGCGACAAGCTGATGGCCAAACTGTGGAAGGAGGGCGGCGTGCTGGCGCTGCTGGAGCGCGCCGGCGACAAGAATGCCTGCCGTCCGGAAACGCTGGAAGATTATCTGGGCTTGCAGGAAGACGGCTACCGCCTGTCCTATGATCAGGCTCAGGCCATCCTCGACCTGAAGCTGCAGCGCCTGACCGGTCTGGAACAGGACAAGCTGATGGGCGAATACGAGGAGTTGCTGGGCAAGATCAGCGAACTGCTCGCCATCCTCGCCGACGCCAAGCTGCTGATGGACGTGATTCGCGGCGAGCTGCGGCAAGTGCTGGATGCCTATGGCGACAAGCGCCGCACCGAAATCATCGCCTCGCGCCTCGACCTGAGCATGGAAGACCTGATTACCGAAGAGTCGGTGGTGCTGACCATTTCGCACACCGGCTACGCCAAGATCCAGCCGCTGAGCGATTACCGCGCCCAGAAGCGCGGCGGTCGCGGCAAGTCGGCGACGGCGATGAAGGACGAGGATTACATCGAGCATCTGCTGGTCGCCAGCACGCACGACACCATCCTGTATTTCACCTCGCTGGGCAAGGTCTACTGGCTGAAGGTCTATGAACTGCCGCAGGCCGGTCGCGGCGCCAAGGGCAAGCCGCTGGTCAATATCCTGCCGTTGCAGGAAGGTGAAAAAGTCTCTGCAATCATGCCCTTGCGTGAATATGTTGAAGGCAATTATGTCTTCATGGCCACCAGCGACGGCACCGTCAAGCGGGTGGATCTGGCCGCCTTCTCGCGTCCGCGCAGCAGCGGCCTGATCGCCATCGAGCTGCAGGGCGACAACCGCCTGATCGGCGTCGCCATCACCGACGGCAATCAGGACATCATGCTGTTCAGCAATGAAGGCAAGGCGATCCGTTTCCACGAGTCCGATGTGCGCGTGGTCGGCCGTTCGGCGATGGGCGTGCGCGGCATGCGTATTCCCGACGCCGCCCGCATCGTTTCGCTGTGCGTGGCTCCGGAAGACGGCGAAGTGCTGACCGCCTGCGAAAACGGCTTCGGCAAGCGCAGCCTGGTCAGCGATTTCCCGCACCGCCTGCGCGGCGGTCAGGGCGTGATCGCAGTGCAGACCAGCGAACGTAACGGCGAACTGGTGGGCGCGGTGGTCGTCAGCGACGGCAATGAATTGCTGCTGATTTCCGATATGGGCACGCTGGTGCGCACCCGCGTTTCCGAAATCCGCACCATGTCGCGGAACACGCAGGGCGTAATGCTGATCCGCCTTTCCGACCAGGAAAAGCTGGTGGGCGTGGTTTGTCTGGACGAGCCGGAAGAAGAGGACGAGTTCCTGCCGGAAGACGGTGAAGTAGTCGAGGGCGAAGCCGCTCCGGTTGCTGATACCGCCGAGGCGTCCGAGGCCGCCGCTGATGCCGGTGACGCGGAAGCGTCCGACGCCGCCGATAGCGACGAGTAATACCGGCGGCCCCGTGAGCGGGGCCGCCCGAACCGATTTTGATTTGATGCAGGAAACCCCGATGCGAGCCTACAACTTCTGCGCCGGCCCCGCCGCGCTTCCCGAAGCCGTCCTCAAGCAAGCCCAGGCCGAGATGCTGGATTACCACGGCAAGGGCTTGTCCGTGATGGAAATGAGCCATCGCAGCGCCGATTACGTCGCCATCGCCGAACAGGCCGAGCAGGATCTGCGCGACCTGATGAATATCCCGTCGAATTACAAGGTGCTGTTCCTGCAGGGCGGCGCTTCCCAGCAGTTCGCGATGATCCCGATGAACCTGCTGCGCGGCAAGACCACCGCCGATTACGTCAATACCGGCATGTGGTCGGACAAGGCGATCAAGGAAGCGAAGAAGTTCTGTCAGGTCAATGTCGTTGCCTCGGACGAAGCCAACGGCTTCCGCAAGGTGCCCGACGTGGCGACCTGGCAGGTCAATCCGGACGCCGCCTACCTGCATTACACGCCGAATGAAACCATTCATGGCGTGCAGTTCGACTTCATCCCCGACAGCAACGTACCGCTGGTGGCTGACTATTCGTC
This sequence comes from uncultured Moraxellaceae bacterium, assembly GCA_964591095.1. GTDB lineage: Bacteria > Pseudomonadota > Gammaproteobacteria > Pseudomonadales > Moraxellaceae > Fluviicoccus. The sequence goes on from CAZPZK010000187.1 coordinate 3,854, forward strand.
GATCATTCTCGCCGAGCCGCTGGATGTGTCGAAGTTCGGCCTGATCTATGCGGGCGCGCAGAAGAACATCGGCCCGGCCGGTCTGGTGGTAGTGATCGTGCGCGAGGATCTGCTGGGTCAGGTGGTGCCCGGCACGCCGACCATGCTCGATTACAAGATCCACGCCGACAACGGCTCGATGTACAACACGCCGTCTACCTATGCCTGGTACCTGTCCGGTCTGGTCTTCCAGTGGCTGAAGGCGCAAGGCGGTCTGGAAAAGATGGGCGAGATCAACCGCCGCAAAGCCGCCAAGCTCTATGCCGCCATCGACGGCAGTGAGTTCTACGGCAACCCGGTGGCGCTGCCCAACCGTTCCATGATGAACGTGCCGTTCACGCTGGCCAAGCCGGAACTGGAAAAGACCTTCCTCAAGGAAGCCGATGCCGCCGGCCTGCTCAATCTGGCCGGTCACCGTTCGGTGGGCGGCATGCGCGCCAGCATCTACAACGCGGTGGCGGAAGAGGGTGTGGACGCGCTGGTGGCGTTCATGGCCGACTTCGCGCGCCGTTACGGCTGATGCCTTGGGCGGCATGAAGATGCCGCCCGTTTTTCCGGTTTCCTGATGTCCTGACCCACGCCCGACGGAATACGCTCATGAGCGAAAAACTGCCCACGCTTCCCGAACTGCGCCAGCAAATCGACGCCATTGATGTGCAGATTCACGAGTTGATCAACCAGCGGGCGCGTTGCGCGCAAACGGTGGCCGAGGTCAAGAAGGCCGAGGACCCGACCATCACCAGCTTCTACCGCCCCGAACGCGAGGCGCAGGTGCTGCAAATGGTGATGCAGCGCAATCAGGGACCGCTGGCTGGGGAAACCGTCGCCAAGCTGTTCCGTGAAATCATGTCCGCCTGCCTGGCCCTGGAATCGCCGCTGAAGATCGCCTTCCTCGGTCCGAACGGCACCTTCACCCATGCCGCCGCGCTCAAGCATTTCGGTCACGCCGCCATCACGCGGCCGATGGCCACCATTGATGAAGTGTTCCGCGAAGTCGAGGCGGGCAGCGCCCACTATGGCGTGGTGCCGGTCGAAAACTCCTCGGAAGGCGTCGTGAATCACACGCTGGACTGCTTCATCAATTCCGGGCTGAAGATCATCGGCGAGGTGGAGCTGCGCATTCACCATAACCTGCTGGTGGCCGAAGGCACGCAGTTGAAGAACATCTCCCGCGTGTACTCGCACCAGCAGTCGCTGGCACAGTGCCGCAAGTGGCTGGATGCCCATTTCCCCAAGATCGAGCGCATTGCCGTCTCCAGCAACGCCGAGGCCGCGCGGCTGGTCAAGGGCGAGTGGCATTCCGCCGCCATCGCCGGGGAAACGGCCGCCGAACTGTACGGCCTGAAGAAGCTGCACGAGAACATTGAAGACAATCCCAGCAACACCACGCGCTTCCTGATCATCGGTACCGAAAGCACGCCGCCCAGCGGGGATGACAAGACTTCGATCATTGTCGCCGCGCACAACGAGGCCGGCGCCCTGTACCGCATCCTGGAGCCGTTCTACCGCAACGGCCTGTCGCTGACGCGGATTGAAACCCGGCCGTCGCAGTCGGATATCTGGTCCTATGTCTTCTTCATCGATTTCGAGGGTCATCAGCAGCAGCCGCAGGTCAAGCTGGTACTGGACGAACTGCACGACCGCGTCCGCGAGTTAAAGAATCTTGGTTCGTACCCGAAAGCTGTTATCTAAACACGAAACGCTCCAGCGGCCGTCCTGACGGTCGCGGGGCTTGCCACAGGAACCCGACTCATGTCCTGCGATTTTTTCAGCAACGCCACCCCCGGCGTGCAACAAATCTCCCCGTACCAGCCCGGCAAGCCGATTGACGAACTCAAGCGCGAATTGGGGCTGGACGACATCGTCAAGCTGGCCAGCAACGAGAATCCGCTGGGCTGCTCGCCGCTGGCCGTCGCCGCCATCCAGGCGGAAATGACGCAGATCGGCCGCTATCCCGACGGCAACGCCTTCGCCCTCAAGGAAGCGATCCGCCAGAAGTTCGGCTTTGCCCACAACCGCATCACGCCGGGTAACGGTTCCAACGACATCCTGGAACTTGTGGCGCGCGCCTTCATCAATCCGGGTGAAGAGGCGGTGTACAGCCAGCACGCCTTCGCGGTGTATCCGCTGGCTGTGCTCGCCGCCAGCGGCAAGGGCGTGGAAGTGCCCGCCGTCAACTACGGGCATGACCTGGAGGCGATGGCGCGCGCTGTCAATGGC
>CAZPZK010000188.1:0-6103 GCA_964591095.1 uncultured Moraxellaceae bacterium
ACCCTCAAGCGTGTTGAAAACACCATCACCGGCAAGGGCGGACAATTCTCGGGCAATACCAGCGAAGGCCACTTTGCCGGTACCACGCCCATCGGCATGGTCAAGGGCAAATACGTGGTGCGCAACGGCAAGGACATCGAGATCACCATTACCGACAAACCCTTCATTGCGCCTCTGGCCATCATCGAAACCAAGATCCGCGATTACTTCAGCTGATCCGGCAACCGGACGGAAAACCACCGTCCGGTCACAGCCTTCCCATCTGGCACTGTCGTAACAATACCCAACAAGCTACAATTCCGCCCGACTTGACCTCTTGTCCCCCCTTGTTTTGTTATCGGGAGTACGGAATGCACGCGACAAGCAGCCCGGATTCGTCTGTTCCCCAACCTGCAGCAGGCACCACCATGAACCGTGAAGACATCAAGAGCACCGGCGACATCATGCGCTACGAACTGGCGCGTTTCCGTGCCTGGCGCTCCCATCACGATGAGCAATTCAAGCAATGGTTCGTGGCCGTGCAGCTCTGGCAGGTCGAACGCCTCAAGCGCACCCACAACAGCCTGCTGGAAGATGAGCGCTATCAGGCCGCCACCCGCTTTTTCCTCAGCGACATGTACGGCGGACTCGACCTCACCGAACTCGCCAACGAGATCGAACGCGCCCTGCCCATCGCCACCCGCCTGCTGCCGGATTCGGTAATGCGCACCAGCGCGGTCGCGCTCGAACTCAATGCCCTGACCGGCGAACTGGACGAAGCGGTCGCCACCATTCTCTTCGAAGACATGGGCGTCACCGAGATCACCGACGCGGACATGGCCGTCGCCTTCCGGCAGGCCGGCTCGCGGGCCATGCGCGAGCGCCAGATCGCCCTGCTGCGCGAACTGAGCACCGGTCTCGACAAATATGTGCGCTCGCGCGTGATCTACGCTACCTTCAAGATCGCCAACAAGCCGGCGCACATGGCCGGGCTGGGCGCGTTGTACGACTTCCTCGGCCGCGGCTTTGCCGTGATGCGCCCGATGGGCTCGGCGCAGGAATTCCTCGACCTGTTCCTGAACCGCGAGGAAGCCATCATGGACAACGTGTACAACCTTCATCCCGATCCCTTCAACAGCTGATTGCGGACCGGTCGGGGGCCGCGCGCGCCGGCGCGCGGACTCCGGATGCGGCCCACGACGGCCTTGCGTCGCGTCCCCGGAAAGCCGACAATCAGGCCTCCCGGATTTCTGCCCGACGCAAAACATGGCCACCCCGCAAGACGAAAACCTCACCCATTTCGGATACCAGTCCGTTCGCAAGGAAGAAAAAGCCGGCAAGGTCGCTGAAGTCTTCCACTCCGTGGCCGCCAAATACGATCTGATGAACGATCTGATGTCCTTCGGCATCCACCGCCTCTGGAAGCGCTTCACCATCACGCTCTCCGGCGTGCGGCGCGGCATGCAGGTGCTGGATATCGCCGGTGGCACCGGCGACCTTGCGCGCGCCTTCGCCCGCGAAACCGGGGAAACCGGCCGGGTGGTCCTGGCGGACATCAATGCCTCCATGCTCAATGTCGGACGCGACAAGCTGCTCGACCAGGGCTTTAGCCGGGTGGAATACGTGCAGGCCAACGCCGAATGCCTGCCGTTCGCCGACAACACCTTTGATGTCATTACCATCGCCTTCGGCCTGCGCAATGTCACCGACAAGGACGCCGCGCTGCGCTCCATGCACCGGGTACTGAAGCCCGGCGGACGCCTGCTGGTGCTGGAATTTTCCAAGCCTGTTTACGAGCCGCTGTCCAAGGTCTACGACGCCTATTCCTTCAGCATCCTGCCCGCGATGGGGCAGATGGTCACCCAGGATGCCGAGAGCTACCGCTACCTGGCCGAGTCCATCCGCATGCATCCCGATCAGCCCACACTGAAAGGCATGATGGAAAGCGCCGGTTTTATCCATTGTGACTACCACAATCTCACCGGCGGCATTGTCGCCCTGCACCGGGGATTCAAATAATGCAGATGCCCGTGGTGTTGGCCGTCGCCGGTCTGGAGGACCTGGTCAACCGCGCGCTCGACCTTGATCCCGGCAGCCGGCTCCGGCTCAATGCCCTGCAGGGCCGCAGCGTGTTGATCCGGATCAGCCTGCCCCCTCTTGACCTGATGGTCTATCTGGACCTGGACAAGGTCAGGATTACGCCGCTGGAGCCGCATGAGACACCCCAGGCCGACACCACGGTCAGTGCTTCAAGCCTGACCCTGTTGCGGCAGGCGCTACGATTCCGCGAGCCCTTTGCCGTGGGCGAACTCCAGATCAGCGGCGACACCGGACTGCTGCAGGAACTGCACGGCATCGCCCGCGACCTGGACATCGACTGGGAGTCCGGTCTGGCGCAGGTGCTGGGAGACAGCGCCGCCCGCCAGATCGGCGAAGGGCTGCGCGGCCTGTTCCGCTTTGCCCGTCAGGCCGCCGGCGACATTTTCAAGAACACCACGACTTACCTGCGTGAAAGCGGACAATGGTTCCCTGCCCGTTGGCAGGTCGAGGATTTTGTGGAAGAAGTCCAGGACTTGCGCACGGATATCGACCGCTTCGAAGCCCGCCTCGCCGCGCTGACCACCCGGCTGCAAGCGGCTTCGGACAACGCTTCGTCCTCCGGAACGGCGGGAGACTTGCCATGCTAGCCCATCTGCCCCGCCTGCTGGTGCTGTGGCGCATTGTCGCCGGATACCGCCTCGATACCCTGATTCCCGCCGATGCGCCCTTGCCGCTCGGCGTGCGGCTGGTGCTGTTGCTGGTGCGCCTGCACCCGGCCTGGTGGTCCGCCACGCCCATGCTGGGGGCCTATGACGACGGTGAGCGCCTGCGCAAGGCGCTGGAGGAAATGGGCCCGCTCTTCATCAAGCTTGGCCAGTTGCTGTCCACCCGCCGCGACCTGTTGCCGCCCGGCCTGCTGGATGAGCTGAGCAAGCTGCAGGACCGGGTTCCGCCCTTTCCGTCCGCAACCGCCCGCGCCATGATCGAAGCAGAACTCGGGGGACCGCTGGACCAGTTCTTCCTCCGTTTCGATGATGCACCACTGGCCGCCGCCTCCATTGCCCAGGTGCAGACCGCCTGCCGCCTGGATGGCCGCGAAGTGGTGGTCAAGGTCGTCCGCCCCGGTATCGAAAGCGCCATCCGCGAGGACTTTGGCTTCCTCAAGGCCGCCGCTGCCTGGCTGGAAACCCGCTCGCCCGCGATGGCCGCCTTCCATGCCTCGCGCATCGTCTGCGATTATGAACAGGTGCTGCTGGGAGAGCTGGACCTGCTGCAAGAGGCCGCCAACACCACGCGCATGCGCAACAACTTCCCCGGCTCCACGCTGATCTATGTCCCGGAAGTGCATCATGACCTGTGCACGCATCAGGTGCTGGTCGAGGAGCGCATCCACGGCATCCCGGTTTCCGACCATGCCGGCTTCGACCGGCTGGGCGTCAACCGCAAGGTGCTGGCCGAAAAAGGGCTGACCATCTTTTTCACCCAGGTGTTCAACCACAACTTCTTCCATGCCGACATGCATCCGGGCAACATCCTGGTCGAGACCACCGATCCGGCAAATCCCCGCTACATTGCGCTCGACTGCGCCATCATGGGCGAACTGAGCGACAAGGATCACCTGACCGTCGCCCGCTTGATGATGGCCGTGATGCAGCATGATTTCCCGCTACTGATCGATGTGGCGCACCAGGCGGGCTGGATTCCCCCCGCCACCGACATCCCGGCGCTGACCCGCGAAATCCGCCGCCTGCTGACGCCCATGCTGCAAAAGCGCATGGACCAACTCGACTTTGCCCCCATCCTGCTGGGCGTGCTTGATGTCGCCCGGCGCTATCATCTCGAAGTACCGCCGCAACTGGTGCTGTTGATGAAGACGCTGGTGCACGTGGAGGGCCTGGGCCGCGACCTCTACCCGGAGCTGGATATCTGGTCGCTGGGCAAGCCGCTGCTGGGCAGCTGGCTGGCGGCCCGGCTCAATCCGGCCGAATCCCTGAAGTCCCTGGTCCGGCAAACCCCCTCCATGGTGCTGGGCTTGGCCGACCTGCCCGGCATGGTCTGGGACAGCCTCAACAACCTCCGCAACAGCGCCGCCTGGCAAGAGCGCCAATGGCGCGAACTGCAGCAGTTGCAATACCGGCTGGGCGTGGAACGCCGCCGCGACTGGCTGGCCTTCACCGGCTTCGCGCTCGGATTCAGCGGCGTCGTCTACTCCTCCGGTCTCAGCGCCTTCTTGTGCCTGACCACCATGATACTGGTCGTGCTCTGGCGCGTGCTGGCCTGAACCGCGCCTTGTGTCCGGTTTCCGTTACCGGACATCCATTTCACTCCCTTTGACGCGGTGACCGCGTTATACTGCGCAACATCCGGCAGACCGGGGGTTTATCCATCCCCGCCCTGCCCTGGACCCGAGCCGCGATCCGGCGCGGGCCACCCTTTTCGATACCCCGATGAAAAAGGAGACCCATCATGAATGCATTCCCGCTGTCCGACGACCCGGCACGCCTCCGCGGCATCCGCTGAGTCGGCGCCCGCCACGCGCACATTAGCAAAACACCGCATGCCTGCCGCATTGGCGGCCGGTCAATCACTGTTTGGCATCCTGACAAGGCCTGCATCATGAACCCATCTCCCGCAAGTCCCGCCTCCGGGCCGGCCGCCGTCCCTCCGCTGGAATACCTCGTCCAGCGCTGGATGCTGCGCATTATCGTGCCGCAAAAGGGCTATCGCCATTTTGTCGGCGCCGATGGCTACGAAAACAACACCATTGCCCAGTTCCTCGGTCTCGACACCTCGTTTGACAGCGACAGCCTGTATTCCCCCAGCGACGCCCTGAGCCTGCTGCGCGGCATGCACGCCCGCGCCGAGGCGGAAGCCCCGCCCGCGTTGCCCGTCACGCTGCAACGCAACCTCGAACAACTGACCGTCCTGCTCGGTCTGAGCGCCGAGGACCGGCTGATCCTGGCCTTCGCCATCATCCTGCACTCCCACCGCATCCTGGATGACACGGCCGATTACCTGGGGCCGCAAAACAGCATCGACCTCTATGCCAGCATCGCGGGCATCCTCGGACTGGACGAGCCCGCCGTGCGGCAGAGCCTCAGCAATCACAGCATCATGTCGCGGGCCGGCCTGCTCAGTGTCGACCGCAATGGCATGATGTGTCTGCGCGGAAAATTGGACTTGCTGTCCGGCGAATTTGCCGAGCAGATGATGCATCATGAGGTGGATGACCCCGCCCACCTGTTGCGCGGCACCGTCAACCCTTCGCGCCCGCCCACGCTGACCCTCGGTGATTTCGCGCACCTCGACAAACCGTTGGCCATCCTGTGTCCCTATCTGGCCCGGGCCGTTGCCGAACGCAAGACCGGCGTCAACATTTTCATCCACGGCGACCCCGGCACCGGCAAGAGCGAGTTGGCGCGGGTGCTGGCGCGCGAACAGGGTCATGAACTCTATGAAGTGGCCAGCGAGGACGATGAGGGCGACCCCGTGATCGGCGAGCGCCGCCTGCGCTCCTACCGCGCGGCGCAGAACTTTTTCGCCCATCGCCAGATCTTCCTGCTTTTTGACGAAGTCGAGGATGTCTTCAATGACGGCAACGACCTCTTCGGCCAGAAAAGCACGGCCCAGGCGCGCAAGGCCTGGATGAACCGCATGCTGGAAGAAAACCCGGTGCCCGCCATCTGGCTGTCCAATGCGGTCAGCGGCCTGGATCCGGCTTTTATCCGCCGCTTTGACATGGTGATCGAACTGACGGTGCCGCCGCGCACCCAGCGGGCGCAAATCATCCGCTCCGCCTGTGGCGACCTGTTGGCCGAACGTGAAGTCGACCGTCTGGCGCAATCGGAGTTCCTGACGCCCGCCGTCATCCAGCGCGCCGCCCGCGTGATCCGCACCGTCCACGACACCCTGCCCGCCCAGGGTGTCGCCGGCACCATCACCGCGCTGGTCAACCAGACGCTGGAAGCCCAGGGCCACCGCCGGATTCGCGGCCCGGAGTCTGATCCGCGACCGGATTACTATGATCCAGCCTTCGTCAATTGCGACGGCGACCTGTCGGTGCTGTCCGCGTCGCTGGCCGAGC
>CAZPZK010000189.1:0-6100 GCA_964591095.1 uncultured Moraxellaceae bacterium
TTGTACACTTGTCTTAGTCTGGCCATCTTCAACCAACCTGTTACTTAGCGTCTGCGATCGTTTCGCCACTAGACTTGAAGACGCGGACTTTGGCCTCACCTTCAAACTTGTAGCCCACACGATCAGCCTTTTGAGTTGCAGCGTTGAAAATTGCGACATTGGAAATATCCATAGCCGCCTCACGCTCTTCGATACCACCCTGTGTGCCGCGAGCCGGATTCGGCTTCACATGCTTCTTCACAAGATTAATACCCGCAACTGTCACCCGACCTTCAGCAACCGCGAGCACCTTGCCGCGCTTGCCTTTGTCTTTACCCGCAATGACAACAACTTCGTCATTCGTCTTGATTTTAGCCATTTAACTCACCCTTACAGCACTTCAGGCGCCAGCGAGATGATCTTCATGAATTGCTCTGTACGCAGTTCACGCGTCACCGGCCCGAAAATACGTGTCGCAATGGGCGCGCGTTGGTTATTCAGCAACACAGCAGCATTGTCATCAAATCGAATCAACGAACCATCGGGACGGCGAATACCAAACTTGGTACGAACCACCACGGCATTCATCACGTCGCCTTTTTTGACCTTGCCACGTGGAATCGCTTCCTTTACCGTGACCTTGATGATATCGCCCACGGAAGCATAACGGCGATGCGAACCGCCCAGCACCTTGATGCACTGAACACGTCTCGCGCCGCTGTTATCAGCCACATCGAGCATCGTTTCGGTCTGAATCATTTTTCAACTCCAAACCAGGAATAAACCCTGCGCGAAAGGGCAGCCATGCTACCCAATCTTACGCAGGTACACAAGTTAAAAACTGCTTATTGTGCTGTTTCGATTACTTCAACCAAGGTCCAAGCCTTGGTCTTGGAAATCGGACGACACTCGGCAATCGTCACAACATCGCCTTCCTTGCATACATTGTTCTCATCATGAGCATGCAGCTTGGTTGAGCGACGGATGAATTTGCCATAAACCGGATGCTGTACGCGACGCTCAATCAGCACCGTGATGGACTTATCCATCTTATTGCTGATTACTTTGCCGGTCAGCGTGCGTTGGGTTGTAGATTGCTCGGTCATTTCAGCCACCCTGTTTTTCAGTCAAGACGGTTTTAATCCGTGCAATGTCCTTACGTACCTGCCCAACCTGGTGTGACTTGGAAAGCTGACCAGTGGCTTTCGCCATGCGCAGTTTAAATTGCTGGAGCTGGAGGCTATCCAACTCGGTGCGGAGCTCATCCGCAGTCTTCTGACGCAATTCTGTGGCGTTCATTACATTACCGTCCGGGACACGATGGTTGTCTTAACCGGCAGCTTTGCGGCTGCCAGCGTGAAGGCTTCACGTGCAAGCTCTTCGGAAACCCCTTCGATCTCATACAGGATTTTGCCAGGCTGAATTTCGGCAACCCAGTATTCAACATTACCCTTACCGTTACCCATACGGACTTCCAGGGGCTTCTCGGTAATCGGCTTATCCGGGAATACACGGATCCAGATTTTTCCACCCCGCTTCACACGACGAGAAATCGTACGGCGGGCAGCTTCGATTTGCCGGGCGGTGATACGACCACGCTCGATGGATTTCAAGGCAACGCTGCCAAAGGCAACAGTGCTTCCACGATGAGCGAGACCTGTATTACGACCCTTATGTACCTTGCGGAACTTGGTGCGTTTAGGCTGTAACATCTCTTATTGCCCCTTTGCTTCCGAGTCACGACGGCCGCCACGATCATTTCGATCATCACGCCCACCACGACGCTTGGCCGGCTTGGCTTCTTCAACGGGTGTAGGCTGCTGGACATTATCCATGCCACCCAGGATTTCCCCCTTGAAGATCCAAACCTTGACGCCGATACACCCATAGGTGGTTTCGGCACGCATAATGGAGTAGTCAATATCGGCACGCAGAGTATGCAGAGGAACACGCCCTTCGCGATACCATTCAGAGCGAGCGATTTCAGCACCGCCCAAGCGTCCCGACACCTCTACCTTGATACCCTTGGCGCCCGCACGCATGGTGTTTTGCACGGCGCGCTTCATGGCGCGACGAAACATAACGCGCTTCTCCAATTGGGAAGCAATGCTTTCGGCAACCAAGCGCGCATCCAGATCAGGCTTGCGAATTTCATCAATATTGATCTGCACAGGCGTTTTCATGATCTTTGCGACTTCACGCCCCAGACGCTCAACATCTTCACCTTTTTTACCGATGATGATGCCGGGACGAGCCGTGCTGATCGTAATACGAGCCGTATCAGACGGACGCTCAATCATGATTTTGCTGATTGCTGCATTTTTCAGCTTCTTGTACAGGTACTCACGCACCTGAAGATCTGTCAGCAAAAAATCAGCGTAATTTTTCGGGCTGGCATACCAGTTGGCGTTGTGCTTTTTGACAACACCCAAGCGGATACCAATTGGATGAACTTTCTGACCCATGATAGATCCTCTTATTCCGCGACTTTGACGGTGATGTGACAGGTCCGCTTGGTGATACGGTCTGCACGCCCTTTTGCACGGGGCATAATCCGCTTCAAGCTGATACCTTCATCGACAAAAATCGTGGAGACTTTGAGTTCATCCACATCAGCGCCATTGTTGTGCTCAGCGTTGGCAATCGCCGACTCCAGCACCTTCTTTACAATTGCTGCCGCCTTCTTGTTGCTGAATGCCAAGATGTTCAGCGCTTGATCTACCGGCTTGCCACGCACCAGATCCGCAACTAAGCGAGCCTTCTGGGCAGAGATTGGCGCACCGCGAAGTTTAGCCACAACTTCCATTACTCACCCCTTAGCGTTTGGCTTTCTTGTCAACACCATGACCGCGATAGGTGCGGGTGGGTGCAAACTCACCGAGTTTATGACCGACCATATGCTCTGTTACGAAAACCGGAACATGCTGGCGTCCATTGTGCACGGCAATGGTCAGACCAACCATATCCGGCAGAATCATTGAGCGACGCGACCAGGTCTTGATGGGCTTCTTGGAGTTGGCAGCCAATGCGGCTTCCACCTTCGCAAAAAGATGCGTATCTACAAACGGGCCTTTTTTAAGTGAACGAGGCACAGTTACTCTCCTTCATCCCATTACTTGCGACGATCGCGAACGATCATATTGGTCGTGCGCTTGTTGCTGCGAGTCTTGAAGCCCTTAGCCTTCTGACCCCACGGCGACACCGGATGACAACCCTTATTACGGCCTTCACCCCCACCCATCGGGTGGTCAACCGGGTTCATGGCCATGCCACGAACGGTCGGGCGAACCCCACGCCAGCGGCTTGCACCCGCCTTGCCGAGAACTCGAAGGTTATGCTCCGAATTACAGACCTCGCCCAAGGTAGCACGGCAATCCACGTGAATCTTACGCATTTCGCCAGAGCGCAAACGAACAATGGCATAAGACCCATCCCGGCCCAGCAACTGCACGGATGTACCAGCTGATCTGGCAATTTGCGCGCCTTTGCCAACCTTCAACTCCAAGCAGTGAATGGTCGCGCCAATCGGCATGTTACGCAACGGAAGCGCATTGCCATTCTTAATAGGCGCATCATCACCCGACTGAATGGCATCACCCGCTTTGACACCCTTAGGAGCAATTATGTAACGGCGCTCGCCATCCGCATACTTGAGCAGAGCGATATAGGCCGTACGATTGGGATCATACTCAAGGCGCTCGACTACCGCGGGTATGCCATCTTTATTTCGCTTGAAATCAACCAAACGATACAACTGCTTGTGACCACCGCCTTGATGGCGTGTCGTAATATGGCCATTGTTATTACGGCCACCAGTCTTCTTCTGACTTTCAACCAAGGCTGCATAAGGACGTCCCTTGTGCAGGTCCGGATTGACAACCTTCTCCACAAAGCGTCGACCGGGGGAGGTCGGCTTACATTTTACAATCGGCATAATGCACTCCTACCTTACTCAGCCGCATCAGCCAGTTGGATTTCAGCACCAGCCTTGAGCGTGACATAGGCCTTCTTGATATCCGAGCGACTACCAGGCGTACGACCAAAACGCTTGCTCTTGCCCTTGATCACAGTGGTATTTACAGCCAAAACCTCAACACCAAAGAGCTTTTCAACAGCCTTCTTGATCTCAAGCTTTGTTGCATCCAGGCTTACACGGAAAACCTGCTGATTACGACTCTCGGCTGCAATGTTTGCCTTCTCGGAGATGTGCGGACCCAGCAGCACTTGGTACAAACGTTCGTTGTTCATCCCAATTCCACCTCAAGTTTCTTTGCAGCAGGAACCGACATCAGCACACGGTCATAACCAATCAGGCTGACAGGATCAATTGCCGCCGTATCAATCACCGCCACATTCGGAAGGTTGCGCGCGGCCAGATAAAGATTTTCATCAACTGCATCGGTCACGATCAGAGCGTTATCAACACCCATGACCTTCAGCTTTTCGACCAACTCTTTGGTCTTGGGAGCAGAAACAGTGAACTCATCCACCAGCAGCAACCGATCCTGACGCACCAACTCTGCCAAGATGCACTGCATGGCGCCACGATACATCTTGCGGTTTACCTTTTGCTCCCAATTCTGAGGAACAGCCGCATGAGCCTTACCACCACCACGCCAGATCGGGCTACGAATAGATCCCGCACGAGCGCGACCCGTACCCTTCTGACGAAACGGCTTCTTGCCCCCACCACTCACTTCCGCACGATTCTTTTGAGCACGTGTACCCTGGCGGGCGCCAGCAAGGTAAGCAGTTACAACCTGATGTACAAGCGCTTCATTGAAATCCCTGCCGAAGGCAACTTCGGACAACTCAACAGCCGCACCGGAAACGGTCTTCAGATTCACGTCAATTCCCCCCTTAGGCCTTAACCGACGGACGTACGATCACATCGTAGCCAACCGCCCCAGGCACTGCACCCAAAACCACCAGCACAGACTTTTCGGCATCAACGGAAACGACTTCCAGACCCTGCACGGTCACCCGGACATCACCCAGATGCCCAGCCATCTTCTTACCCTTGAAAACTCGTCCAGGGCTTTGATTTTGACCCGTTGAACCATGCACACGATGCGACACGGAGTTACCATGCGTGGCATCCTGGGTACGGAAATTCCAGCGCTTGACGCCACCCTGAAAACCTTTGCCCTTGCTGGTGCCGGTGACATCGATCTTTTGACCTACCGAAAAAAGACCAACCCCGATCTGCCCGCCCAACTGATAGGCAGCCAATTCGTCAGCACCAACACGAAACTCCCAAACACCACGACCAGCCGCAACTTCAGCCTTGCCAAAGTGACCCGCCATAGCCTTGGTTACACGCGACGCACGACGCTCGCCCGTCGTGACCTGCACCGCCTGATAACCATCAGACTCAAGGGTCTTAATCTGGGTGATGCGGTTCGGATCGACCTCAATAACCGTCACAGGAACAGAAACACCTGCTTCCGTGAAGATCCGGGTCATGCCGCACTTACGTCCGACCAAACCAATAGTCATTTCCTCTAACCTCTTCTCAGCGCCGCCTTACGACAACGCAACACGAATAACGATTATCCCAAGCTGATCTGCACATCAACGCCCGCAGCCAAGTCCAGCTTCATCAATGCATCCACCGTCTTGTCCGTGGGTTGCACAATATCAACCAGCCTCTTGTGAGTGCGGATTTCATACTGATCGCGCGCGTCCTTGTTGACGTGCGGCGAAGTCAGCACATTGAAGCGTTCGATGCGGGTGGGCAGCGGAATCGGACCACAGACCTGTGCGCCGGTGCGCTTGGCGGTCTCGACGATCTCCTGAGCAGACTGATCAATCAAACGATGATCAAAAGCCTTCAGGCGGATACGGATTCTCTGGTTAGCCATTCCAGCAACTCCAAAGCAAAAAATAAAAATTGCCCTTTCACTATCCCCTTAGCAGGAAGCGAAAAGCATCTAAAAATCAGTGTCGGGATCAATGCCCCAACTGTCAGTCACATCCCGCATAACGCGGGAGGCGCATTATTCCCTGTCTTGTGGTTAAATGCAATACAGAAGAATACTTTTTCTACACAAGGCGCATCCAACCAGCGAGGAGGCATAACCTCCTCGCTATTGACCACCAAGTTTTACTTGATGATCTT
>CAZPZK010000190.1:0-6067 GCA_964591095.1 uncultured Moraxellaceae bacterium
AAGTTTCAATCATCCCGGTGCAGGACAGCATTGCGGGCTGGTGCGGTTTCCTGTCATATAGAAGCCATTCCACCTCTAAGCTGCTTTTCCATGAAAAAGCCCGACGACGACTGTCCCTTCAACCCCCGCAACTACCTGCGCCGCCCGGACCCCGCTTTCTGGCTGGATTTGCTGACCCCCATGCCCACCGCCACCGATCACGACCGTTATCGTCGCGAGCGGCTGGCCCGCTATTCGTTGGGTGCGGCCTTGGCGCTCTCCGCTTTTTTTGTGGTGCTGTCGTTGATGAGTCCCCTGGCGCGCGGCGGCGATGCACTGGTTTACCTGAACCTGGGGGCCATGGCGTGTTATGGCATGGGCATGTGGGCCGCCTCGCTGGGGGCGCACGGCCTGGCGCGGTTATGGCTGATGGTGACGCTGGAGGCGCAAGTCGCGGTGGTGGTATGGATTACCGGCAATGTGTTGGGGGTCGGCATGTATGCGCTGCTGGCGGCCGTGCTGGCGCGGACCCTGTATTCACAAAAAGAGACCCTGCCGCGTTTCACCTTCATCACCGGGGCGATGCTGATTCTGCTCGGCAGCATGGCGGTGTCCGGTCAGGCCAAGTTGCCGCTGGAAATTGTCCCGGACTGGATGTTGTCCGCCATGCGCATCATCAATGCGTTGATCGTGCTGGAGTCCATTGTCATCATTCTCGCGGTGTTCCAAAAGGAGGTTTTGCGCAGCGAAGAAAACCTGATCGTCGAGCGCGAGCGCTCCGACCGCCTGCTGCATGCCGTGCTGCCGACGAAGATTGCCGGGGAGCTGCGCCAGCGCGACCGCATGATCGCCGACCATCATCCCGAGGTCACCGTGCTGTTCGCCGACATCGCCGGGTTCACCCCGTGGGCGTCGCAACACGATCCCGAGGTGGTGGTCAGTCTGCTGGAAAAGATTTTCACCCGTTTTGACCGGCAGGTAAGGGCGGCGGGTGCAGAGAAGATCAAGACCATCGGCGATGCTTATATGGTCATTTCCGGTGCGCCCGACCCGCGTCACGACCATGCGCATGTGATGGCGCAACTGGCGCTGGATCTGGTGGACGAAGTCAAGGCGATTCGCGAGGAAACCGGCATTGCGCTGGACCTGCGACTGGGCATGCACACCGGCCCGGTGATTGCCGGGGTAATTGGCGCGATGCGGTTTACCTATGACGTGTGGGGCGACACGGTCAATACCGCGAGCCGCATGGAGTCGCACGGCGAGCCAGGACGGGTGCAGATCAGTGCCGAGACCAAGGCGCGGGTGGAGGACCAATTCTTCTGCGAGCCGCGGGGTTCCATCTACGTCAAGGGCAAGGGCGAGATGGAGACCTGGTGGTTGGCCGGCCGCCGCGCGCGAGGCGCCTGAAAAAATATTTTGCCCATCGCTTAACCCCATTTCCCCGACCCCGGCGTTTACCCCTGTATCTTCCACCCAACAGGATACAGACCATGAACGGGAAATCCTTCCAGCGCGCCGTGGCGGTCACCTTGTCGCTCAGCGCCCTCAGCCTGGCCGTGGCGCAGGCCCGCCCCGATATTTCCGTGTTGCCGCCGTCAACGCCGGTTTCCAGCCCGGATGAAGCAGCCAAGGTTCCTTCGGCGGACCGGCTGGCAGCCGCGCCGCTCAACCAACCGCAACTGACGGCGGCCGGAGCGCGGGAGGCCATCGTGCTGGAACGGGTCGTGGTGCGCGGTGAGATTGCCGGTCATGCCGCGCGCACCCGCATCGAGATGGTTTTCCGCAATCCCAATGATCAGGTGCTGGAAGGCGAGTTGCAATTCCCGTTGTATGACGGCCAGTCGGTGGCGGGCTTTGCGCTCGACATCAACGGCGAACTGCGCGAGGCGGTGCCGGTGGACAAGGCCAAGGGGCGACAGGTGTTCGAGGATACCATCCGCCGCCGCATTGATCCGGCGCTTCTGGAAGTGACGCAGGGCAACAACTACCAGATGCGCGTCTACCCGCTGCCGCCCCACGGCACGCGCCGGGTGCAACTGGATATTGTCGAAACGCTGCCGGTGCAAGGCGGGCAGGCGCTGTACCGGCTGCCGCTGCGGTTTGCCGGCAAGGCTCCGGCGGTGGATTTCCTGTTGCAGGTGGCCGGTCGCGAGGCCGCGCAGGTGCAAGGACAGGAGGCGGCGGCGGCCTTGCAGGCCCGTCGCGAAGGCGGGTTGCTCCAGGCCCGCCTGATGACGGACAAGCTGGCGGCGGACCGTGAATTCCGCATCGTGCTGGATGAGGCCGCGACGCGCCAGCCGGTGGTGACGACGCAATACTTTGACCGGCAAACCTACTTTTATGCCGAAGTCCCGGTCAGTGGCGGCGAAGTCCGGATGCCCCGTCCCGCGCCTCGCCGCATTGGCCTGGTCTGGGATGCCTCGGGATCGGGCGAGCAGCGTGACCACGCCCGTGAACTGGCGGTGCTGGAGCAATTGTTCCGTCGCTGGCCGGATACCGAGGTGCAATTGGTGCTGGCGCGGGATACCGCCGAAGCGGCCGGAGTCTTTTCCATCCGGCGCGGCGACTGGAGCGCCTTGCGCCAGGCCTTGTCGCGCGTCGCCTACGACGGAGCGACCGCGGCAGCGGCCTTGTCGCCGCCATCCGGAACTGCGCTCAATCTGCTGTTTGGCGACGGTTTGGTGAATTACGGGGAGGGTAAAACCGTGGCCGCCGCGCCGTTGTTCGCCTTCAGCGCCGCCGTCAGCAACAATACTGCCGCACTGCGCGTGCTGGCGGAAAACACCGGCGGCTCCGTGCTCGACCTGACGCGATTGACGCCGGAGGACGCGGTGGCGGGCGTGACGGAGCAGCGCGTGCGCTTGGCGGGCTGGTCGGGGGAGGGCATGACCGAGGTGGCAGCCCTGTCCCGCTTCCCCGAAAACGGTGTGCTGACCTTGACCGGGGTGCTGACGGGCGCGTCGGGAACGTTGCGGCTGGAGCTGGCGCAAGCGGACGGGCGTCGGCGCTTTGTCGATGTTCCCCTGTCGTCAACGGCGGGCGGCGCGTTGGCGGCCACGCGCTGGGCGGCGCTGCAGCTGGCGGCGCTGCAGGCGGACCCGGAAGCCAATCGCGAGGCGATCCGCCAACTGGGGCGGCGCTTCAATCTGGTCACTGCGGAGACTTCGCTCATCGTGCTGGATCAGGTGGCTGACTATGTGAACCATGAAATCACGCCGCCGGACGCCCTGCTGGAGGAATACCGGCAGTTGATGGCGGCTCGCGTCAAGACCCGCCAGCAGGAGCGCCGCAGTCATCTGGAGGCGGTGGTGGCTCGCTTTGAGGAAAAGGTGCGCTGGTGGGAGCAGGACTTTTCCCGGCGTCCAAAGCCCTTGGCCAAGCAGTCATCCGGAGAAGGCGTTGGCATGGGCATGGCGACGCCCAGGATGGCGCGCAGCGAGGCGGCGGTGATGCGCGAGGAGCAGTTTGCCGACGCCATGCCGCGCCGGCAACTGGCGGCCGCTCCGGCGGCCCTGGCCCCCAGCGCCAAGGCCGATGAATTGTCTGAGCTGCGCGATAACCGCGATAGCGCGGCGGTGAGCGGTCGCATTAGTCTGACCCCGTGGCAGCCGGATGCGCCCTACACCCGTGTCCTGCGTACCGCCGAGACGTCGCGGCTCTATGATCTTTACCTGCAGGCGCGTCCGGAGTGGCGCAACAGTACCGCCTTCTATCTGGATGTCGCGGACCTCCTGTTTGAGCGCAAGCAGCCGCAATTGGCGTTGCGGGTGCTGTCCAACCTGGCGGAAATGAATCTGGAAAACCGAGCCATCCTGCGCGTGCTGGCCTATCGCCTGCAACAGGCCGGACAGCCGCAGCTGGCCATTCCGGTGCTGCGGAAAGTGCTGGCGCTGGCGCCGGACGAGCCGCAGTCCTGGCGTGATCTCGGTCTGGCGCAAGCCGCCGCCGGACAGGCGCAGGCGGCGGTGGACAACCTGTGGCAGGTGGTGTCGCGCCCCTGGAACGGCCGCTTTCCCGATGTCGAGCAGATCGCCCTTGACGAGCTGAACGCGATTGTCGCCACCAGCCCGCAGCGGCTGAATACCGCCGCCATGGACCCGCGCCTGTTGCGCAACCTGCCGGTGGGCCTGCGCGTGACCCTGGCGTGGGACGCCGACAACACCGATATCGACCTGCATGTCACCGATGCCCTGGGCGAAGAGGCTTACTATGGCAATCCGTTGACCGTCCAAGGCGGCCGCATGTCGGCGGACTTTACCGGCGGTTACGGTCCAGAGGAATTCATGCTGCGCAAACCGGCGGCGGGGCGGTACCGGGTGCATACCCGCTATTTCGGCGATCGCAGTCAGACTGTCAGCAACGGCACCACCCTGCAGGTCCGCCTCAGCACCAATTTCGGTACCCGGCAGCAAAAGGACGAATACCTGACGGTGCGCCTGACCCGGCCCAGCGACAGCGTCGAGATCGGGCAGGTGGAGGTTGGTCGTTGACGGACGACGCGCCGCCGGGATCATGACAGGCGGGGGAGAGGGCGGCACCGCCCTTGTGGCGGCCGCGACCGGGCCGCCGTCCTCCCGCAACAAAACTCCATTGGCACGAGCGTTCCGCTTCGTTTATGGTCAAAACCTTTTTGATCGTGAAGCCCCTGCGCCATGAACCGTTTTTTCACCTGGCTGTTGCTGCTGCTCTCCTTGTTGGCCGGGCCGGGCCGCGCCGCCGTTTACGGCCTCAACGACTGGCAGAACCCCGCGCCGCATGGCCTGGACCCGTTCCGGGGCAATGCCGCCGTGCTGGCGGATCTGGCAGCCGATACCGTGGCGCTCTATCCGCACCCGATCCGCGACTTTACGCTGGAGGTCAAGGGCAAGACCCGGACTTATCGCGGACAGCAGTTCGTCTCGGCCGCCGTGGTGCTGCCCGTCCCGGTGGCTGCCGTCGCGCAAACCGTGCGCTCGTACACCGGCTACGCGGCGTTTTTCCCCAAGACCACGCTGTCGCGGCTTAAGCAGCAGTCCGGCCCGCATGCCTTGATGCAATACCATGTGCGCGTCGACTTGCCGATGCCGTTTCCCAACGTCTCGGAGGACATCCTGGCGCAGCACACGCTGGAAAACGATGGCTCGGTCTCGGCGCGGCTGATCGATGCCCCCATGGATGTGGGCCTGGCGCGCTATGAATGGTTTGCCCTCGATGCCCGGCGCACGCTGCTGGTGTTCACCACCTGGACCGACCTCAACAGCGCCTCCTTCATGCTGCGCACCATCCTGCGCGCCTTTCCGGATATCCGCGTCGCCGTGCCTTATGTCGGCAACGGCTTCCTGGCGGAAGCCTTCCGCAACCGGCTGGCGCCATCCGCCGCTCCGGTCGCCGCCGCCGGGTTGCCCGCCATTCCGCCGTTGCAGGCGCTGGACTGGAGTCCCGAGCGCAAGCAGGTGTTGTCGGGATTGCTGGCGCAGGGCGAGGTGGCGTTCATCCATCCGCCGGTGTGGATTCGCGGCGCCGCCGACCAACCGGTGGATTTACGGTTTATTACCGCCATTGGCCGGGTGCAGGCGCCGGTGGATGTCACCCGGCAGATGACCACCGACTTTGCGCGTTATCCCAAAATCTTTCCGCAAGTGCGCAAGGTCAAGATCCATCCGACGCAGAATTCCGGGTTTGACATGGACATGAGGCTGGGGATCGGCTTGGGCTTCCTGTCGCTGCCGGTCAATATTTCCCTGTCGCACAGTTGGGGCAAGGACCGTTCCCTGACGTTCAAATCGTTCTCGGGCGATGTCGAGCACATCCAGGGCTATTGGCGTTGGGAAGAAGCCTCGGCGAACGCGACGACCATGCTGCTGCATTCGGCCGGGAAAGTGGGGGAGCATCCCCCGCATTTCCTGAAACTGGCCAAGTATCTGCCCTATAACGATTTTTTGCCGACCCTGGGCGCGCAGTTGATCAGCCTTCACAAGCTGCAGAATTGGGTGGCGGCGAAGCAGCCGGGGGCGGTGCAGCCGGAGGAGCCGTTGCCGGAGTGAGCGGGCGGTGGCTGCCCGCGTCGCCGTTCAGTCTGCGTCCGTGCGCACCCAGAGGGTGAGAT
>CAZPZK010000191.1:0-6057 GCA_964591095.1 uncultured Moraxellaceae bacterium
CTCCTACGGAGTAGGGGGGAGGCCCGCAGGGGCCGGGGGGGTCAACGGCGGTCCGCTGAACATCCCTTACGAAACATAGCTCATGTTCCGGCCACCGCCCGCAACCCCCCTGCCGCCTTCGCGGCTCCCCCCTGTTCCACAGGGGGGAAGGACTTCAGCTACCACACCACCCACCGTTCCCCCTTCCGCCCCCGCAACAATCCCCCCACCATCCCCGCCACCCGCCACGGCGAAAACTCCCGCGCGCCTAACGCCGACAAATCCACCGAATCCAGCAGGTTGCGCACCAGCAGCCCCAGCGCGGTATCGCCTTCCATCACCAATCGGCGGCTGAAAAACAAAGTGTCCGAATCCTCGGTGCGCGCCGCCATCGCCAGGAAGTCCGCCTTGCAGGCGCGGATCGTCACTTCCGGCTGAGCCGACGGCAGGTGCGGCGGCACGAAGCCCTTCGCGGTCAGCAGCAACGCCAGTTCCATGCCCAGATCGGTGACCACCAGCCGCACCTGACGGCCGGTCAGTTCGGGGGGAATGGCGGCCAGCCCGGCCTCGCCCAGCGCCAGGTTCAGCGCGGTAGCCAGCGCCAGCGACGGCGGAAACTGCGGCAGGTGGAACAGGAAACGGGTCAACGGCGGTGGCACATTGAGCGCGGACACGGCCTGCACGGCGCGGGCGGACAAGGGGCGGCGGTTCATCCGTAGACACTCTGGGCGCTGCGGTGGAAGACCAGATCCAGACCCGGCTTGCCGTGCAGGTAGCCGTTGCAGGGCTCGGCGCTGCGCAGGCGGTCGGCGCGGCGGAAGGCGTCATGCGGGGCCAGCAGGCCGTCCAGCACGTCACGGAACAGATGGATCACTTCCTCCGTATGCGCCGCCTGCGGGCTGATGCGCAGCACGCTCACCCCCAGTTGCAGCAGCTCGGGAATGTCGGCCAGCAGGTCGCAGCTTTTCACCGACTGCGTCTGGATGCCGTTCAGCACCAAGAAGGGTTCGTCTTCCTGCGTGCGCATTTCCAGCCCGTCCGGGTAGTCGCGGCAGACAAACTGGCAGCCGTCCTTTTGCCGGTTGAAATGGCGGGCGGTGAAGCAGCGCGCGGAATAGGCCAGCGGCATGCGGCCGAAGGCGAAGACCTCGGTTTCCATGAGCCCGGCCACCGACTCGGCCAGCAGGCCCAATTGATCCGCATCCAGTTCCACCGAGGCTACCCAGCGCCGCGCGCCCAAGCTCGCCATCAGCGCCAGCGAGTCCTCGTTGTAGAGGTTGAGCGTCATCCCGGCGACAAAGCCGCCTTCCGCCCGCTGCACCAGGTTGACGGCGGTCATGTCGTTGGCTTCCAGCCCCGTCGAGGCCGCCAGCAGCGCCTTCAGGCGGCGCACGTCGCTTTCCGATTCCAGCAGCACCTGGCTGGAATAGACCACTTCCTTCCCGGCCTCACGCAAGCGTTGGCCGATGCCGATCCAGTCGTCCAGTTCCAGCTCGTGGCGGCGGGCGCAGACCGTTTCGCCCAGGTAGACGATGTCCACCGGGGCCGCAGCCATCTCGTCGTAGAAATCGAGGATCTGTTGTCGCGGCCAGTAGTAGAGCAAGGGGCCCAGCGACAGGCGGGCGGATGCGGTCATGGTCATACTCCGGTTATTTCCAGGGACGGTGATAGGCCCCCAGCGTGTGCTGGCTGCCTTCCGAAAGCCGGTCCAGGTCCGTGGTCCAGTCGCTGCGCACGATATAGCGCTCGCGGTCGCTCAGGGCGTGGTCGATGGCCTGCCGCCAGGTGCGGGCGACGGTGGCGATGTAGGCCGGGCTGCGCTGGCGGCCCTCGATCTTGATCGCCTTCACCCCCATGCCGATCAGCTGCGGCAGCAGTTCCAGCGTGTTCAGGCTGGTGGGTTCCTCAATGGCGTAATAGGTGTCGTCGTGGACCTTGAAACGGCCCTTGCACAGCGTCGGATACCCGGCCTTCTCGCCGTCGCCGAAACGGTCGATCAGCACCCCGTTCAGCCGCGTTTCCAGCCCGGCGGCGGTATGGTCCCAGCGCACGGCGGGAGCAGGCGAACAGGCGCCGTGGTTGTTGGGCGAATCGCCGGTGGCATAGGACGACAGCAGGCAGCGCCCTTCCACCATCACGCACAGGCTGCCGAAGCCGAAGACCTCGATCTGCACCGGCGTCTGCCGCAACACGGCGGCGATCTGCCCCAGCGACAGCACCCGCGGCAGCACCGCCCGCGCAATGCCGAACTGCTGGTAGTAGAACTCCAGCGCCCCGGCGGTGGTGGCCGAACCCTGCACCGACAAATGCAGCCGCGCATCGGGATAGTGGCGGCGGGCGTATTGCAGCAAACCGAGATCGGCAATGATCAGCGCGTCTACCCCCGCCGCCATCGCCCGGTCCAGCGACGACCGCCAGCGGCCCATGCCGCCCGCCTGCGGGTAGGTGTTGAGCGCGGTGAAGACCTGCTTGCCGCGCGCATGGGCGTAATCGACCGCCTGCCGCAGCGTCGCCTCGTCGAAATTGAGCCCGGGAAAATTGCGGGCATTGGTGTCGTCACGGAAGCCGGTGTAGACGCAGTCCGCGCCGTTATCCACCGCCGTCTTCAGTGCGGCCAGCGACCCGGCCGGGCACACCAGTTCAAGCGGCGATGCCGTCATGCGCACCCTCCTGACGATAGGGACGACCCAGCGCCGCGCCTTGCGACAACCCGCGCGCCGCCAGCCCTTGGGTAATGCCGTTGATCACCGGCCACTTGTGTTCGCACCAGGCCGGGGCCAGCAGGATCTCGGCACTGGCGGTGCCGGTCAGGCGGTGAAACACCACCTCCGGCGGCGTCTGGGCGATCAGGTCGATGCACTGTTCCACGTAATCGCTTTCCAGCAGCGGTGTGTACTCGCCGCGCTTCCATTGAAAGGCCAGCATCGTCGCCTTCACCACATGCAGCGGATGCAATTTCAGGCCGTCGGTACCCACCTCCAGCACCTGCCGCAGCGTCTGCCGCGCATGGTCGGCAGTCTCCCCCGGCAAGCCGAGGATCAGGTGCGTGCACACCGGCAGCCCGCGCGCCCGCGCCTGCCGCGTGGTGTCGGCATATTCGGCGAAGCCGTGGCCGCGATTCACCTTCACCAGCGTCGTGTCGAAGGCGCTTTGCAAGCCCAGTTCCAACCATACCTCGTAGCCACGGTCGCGGGAGCCGGCCAGCAGGTCCAGCACCTCCAGCGGCACGCAATCCGGCCGGGTGCCCACGGACAGGCCGACGACATCGGGATGGGCCAGCGCCTCGTCATACAATCGGCGAAGGCGGTCGATCTCGGCGTAGGTGTTGGTATAGGCCTGAAAATAGGCCATCAGCTTGCGCGCGCGGTTGAGCTTGCGCACCACGCGCGCGCCGGACTGGATCTGCTCGCTGACGCTGCGGTCGGGCTGGCGCTCGGGGGCGAAGGAGTCGTTATTGCAGAAGGTGCAGCCGCCACGCCCCTTGCTGCCGTCGCGGTTGGGGCAGGTGAAACCGACATTGAGCGCGACCTTGTGCACGCGCTGGCCGTGGCGTGCCTGCAGGTCGTGGCCGAAGGTGTGGACATACTGCGAGAGATCCATGGGGGCGCTGAACGTGGGGGAAGTGCGGGGGATTTTAGGTGGGAGGGGGAAAGGGAAAAATGACGGAGGACAAGGCGGGGGCAATGACGCTCACATTCCCCAACCGCTTTGCCCCTCAATCCCTGTACTCGGATTTTCCGCCCTTCAACCCGCCCCGCAGCACTTTTTGTATTTTTTGCCGCTCCCACAGGAACATGGATCATTTCGTCCGACTTTGGGCGCATCACGCTTCAATGTACCGGTCACGCCAACTTGTTCCTGCACAATACTTGCCGGGCTGAACTGACGATTGTCCCGCCAGTAAGCCAGTATGTTTTTCAGCGCCGGTGCCAGCTCACGCCGCCATCGGTCAACATCGTCGTCAGGCAGGGCATTCGTCCGTCCCTCCGCCTGCGCGGATGCCAGGTTAACAATAGCGTCAAACCAGTCCGGCCGGTCGGCCACCAGACCCGCCCACTGCTCGGCCAAAAATGACGCACCCAGCATGAACCCCTCGCACCACTCGGCCAAGGTGACAACCGAATTGACCCGGAATATGCCTTCAAGTCCATCAATAACCCCTTCTTCGCCACTCCGGCAATTCGAGCCGTTGTAATAGCGCATGAGGATATTGATGATCCGGTTCGCCTCCTCCACATTGGTAAAATCGGGAGAGACCCCGCCCCGCCGCATATCCCAAACCAGGGGCATCCACTGCGTTGGCAGCACCATGCCCGGACCCATGGTCAGCGCCACAAAATAGCCGTGCAATGTCGGCAGGTTCATGGACGTTTTTTCGAGCATCGGCGAAGCCAGAAAAGCGTTAAGCTCAGCCAATTCCTCGCTTGTCAGCGCCTGAAAAAGGGTGGGTTGTGTCATCAGTGTCATGTTCACTCTCTGGCTTATTTCGTTGAAAATTTTTTTTTCATTAAAAAGGAATCCGGCTCTCTCACAAATCCAGCTCCGCTCCATGCAGCCGCAGCCACTCCTTGCGATCCCGGTAATCCGGCAACACCTTGTCCACTTCATTCCAGAACGCATCGGTATGATCTCGGACCTGCAGGTGACACAACTCATGGACCACGATGTAATCAATCACGGTCAACGGGGCCATCAGGCATTTCCAGTGGAAGTGCAGTTCGCCGTTTTTGAGGCAGGACGCCCAGCGATAACCCAGATCCTTTACCTGTACCGCCCCGGCGGCAACCCCGACGCGCGGGGCGAAATGCGCCACCCGCTCCCGCAAACGGCGCAGACCCTTCTCCCGGTAAAACGCTTCGAACGCAGCCTGAGCCGCACTTGCCCCTCCCTGTTCAACGGCAGATCGCTGTAACAGGAAGCGTCCGTCCTTGAGCTTCAGGGTCTCCTCCTGACCGGTCACCAGTTGCAAGCGATAGCGGCTGCCCAGGTACAGGAAGGTCTCGCCGCTGACCCATTCCCGGGTAACGCGCGCGGCGTTCAGATCCCGCCATTCCGCCAGATTGCGGTAAATCCACAACCGTTTGCTGAAGACGGTTTCATCCACCTGCTCCGGCGTCATATCCCGCGGCGGACGCACCGTAATGATCCCGTCGCGCTCGATCACGATATCCGTGGTCAGGCGTTCCGATCCCGGCAACAAGCGGTACTCAATATCCCTCACCTGACGAAGCTGCATCACTCACCTCCGGCGCGGGTCTGGCGCGTCAATTCATCATGACGGTTTCTGGCCAGTTTCATGATCTCCACCGTCACCCGCTCACGGTTCTGCTTCAGCGCCTCGATCCCGGACTTGGCGATTTCGGTTTTCAGCAGGCCGCGCACGCGCTTCTGTTTGTCCGGGTTCTGCCAGAAGTCGATGCTGGCAATGGTTTCCTGCAACACCTCCACCACGGACTCCATGAGCGCCTTGAGTTTCGGCTTGTCCGCTTCCGGCACGGCACCGTCCGCAAAGCCCACCTGGACAATATGTTCGTAGAACGTGGTCGCCTCCCGGCTCATGCCATCCTCGCCCTGCCGGCGGCCGGTGATCGCCTCCTGACGCAACTCCGCCAGCTTTTCCACCAGCAATTCCCATTCTTCCTGATGTTTGCCGATCAGCGCATCCACCTTCTCGGAAAGGCTTTTGTAGAAGGCCGGGTCTTCGTCATGATGCACCGTACAATGCTTGCGAATGGCGTGCTCCATTTCGCTGGCCTTCGCTTCGTTGTTCTGCCCCGCATGCGCGGCCCATTTGTCGAGAAAATCCTCGGCCAGCAACTCCACCGGCGCAATCTTGGGATTGATTCCCAGACTGATCAGATGCTCATTGATCAGCGCCTTCACTTTCTCACCGGCATCGCCCAGATCCAGGCTGGTGTCCTTGTACCGCTCCTTGGTGACTTGCAGGATGTAGCCGAAACGCCGCGCCGGAACCCGGTAAGGCTGGGCCGAGACATGCGGCAGAATGATGTCCATGCTCATCAGGAATTTCTTCAGGTACACCTCAAAATCGGCGCGCTGTTTTTCATCCTTCAGCAC